>JBKECM010000060.1:0-8338 GCA_047974615.1 Lachnospirales bacterium | reverse complement strand
ACCTTCGAAAGAACGAGTGCTAATTTTATGCGACATGCAAGATGATTTGCAAAGCAAATCATCAAGTCGAGCGTAATTTTTGTGCAGTAATATTTTTTTCTATCCTTTATCAGCACCCTCCTTTAAATATATATTTGCAACATTATTAATTTATATGCTAACCTTAGGCTTAAAAAATTTTTATTATGTAATATAAAAACTCCTATAACTTAAAGCCTTCTGGTAAAAGTTCAGCAACCTTATATATTTTTATTTCGCCCTTATTGTTACCTAGTAAAATTTCTCCCTCTTTGTCTAAAAACTCAAAAATAACTTGACGACATATACCACAAGGTGAAGTAAAATCTCCAGAGCTTGACATAACAGCTATTTTAGTAAAATTTCTTTCACCTTCTGAAACAGCTTTAAATATTGCAGTACGTTCAGCACAGTTTGTAGCACCATAACTTGAGTTTTCTATATTACAGCCTTGATATACTTTCCCTGAGGCAGTAAGCAAAGCTGCACCAACTTTAAAGTTTGAAAACGGTGAATATGCAAAGTCTTTTGCCTCATCAGCAAGTTTTATAAGTTCGGCATTTTCCATATTTTTTCTCCTATCGTTTTAAGTTTATATTGTTTAAAACATCTTCTTGTTTTTTTATCATAATTTTTTCTTCTACTTCGACTAAATGGTCATATCCTAAAAGATGCAACATAGAATGAGCAATTAAAAAACCTACTTCACGTTCTAAAGAATGATTATAAGAAATAGACTGTTCTTTTGCCTTTTCTATAGATAAAACTATATCTCCGAGTACAACTTTATCCTTTGATGAAAAATTTCCAAAACTTGTATACATAGGAAAAGACAGTACATCAGTAGGATAATCTTTATTACGATGCTTTTTATTTAAAATTTGAATTTCTTCATTGTTAACTACAGTAATAGAAACTTCAATATCAAATAAAATTTTTTCATACTTTAAAACTTCCTTAACTACCCTATTTGCAAGGTCATCGAAATTAAATTTTAAAGATACTATATCCTCATACACTTCATCATAGTCAAATAAAATATCCATATAGTCTATTTATCTCCATTTACTTTTTCTTCATCTTCATTTGAAAAATTATCACTTACATTTGTATCTTCATTTGTATTCTCATTTGTTTGAGAATTTTTTTCAGTATAATGTAATTCTTCTTTTTCTTCTTCTTTTTTATCTTCTGGATAAACAACACGTTCATGATACATACCTTTAAAAACATTTAAAAAAGTTTCTTTTATAAGAGAAACCTCGTGATATGTAAGTTCACACTCATCAAGTTGTCCATCAAGTATTTTACCATTTATAAGTTTATCAATAAAAGCTTTAAGCTCCTCTTTTGATGTAACGTCTTTAATGACGCTACGAACTGCCGCCTCAACAGTATCTGCAAGCATAATAATACCTGCTTCTTTTGTTTTAGGTCTATCACCTATATAACGGAAATCATCTTCTGAAGCAGTTTCATCTTGTTCAAGTGCTTTAAAGTAAAAATATTTTACTAAAGTGTTACCATGATGTTGATATGCTACATCTATAATTTGTTTTGGCAACTTATATTTTTTGGCTAAAGTAATACCTTCTGTTATATGAGATTTAATTATATTAGCACTTTCTATAGGCGACAAGTATTGATGCATACTTACACCATCTTGATTTTCAGCAAAATAATTTGGATTTACAAGCTTACCGATATCGTGATAATAGCAAGCAACACGTGTAATATGAGGATTTGCACCAACTTTAACAGCAGCTTCTTCAGCTAAGTTTGCCACGATTAAAGAATGATGATATGTTCCGGGAGCTTCAATAGTTAAACGTCTAAGTAAAGGTTTTGTAGGTTTCGTAAGTTCTATAAGTGTGGTAGGTGTTAATATACCAAAAAAACCTTCCCATAATGGCATAGAGCCAAAAGCTATTAACACAACTAAAATTGTACTTAAAATAGGTGTTGTAAGTGTAGTAAGATATTCACTTTCGATAACTTCGTGTTTAAGTATATCCATACCATAAAAATATGATAAAGTATAAAATAACAATAAATTAAATAAACATAAAATAATCGTAACACTTATAATACGTGTTCTATCGGCAATATAATGAGAAAAACTAACCATAAAAGTACCAGTTACAATAACATAAAGCACGCTAACTAAAGTAAAATCAGCTAAAGTTATACCTAAAAAAGCAAGAACAATATTTGTTATAAATGCTAATCTAAAATCTATAAGTACAGCAGTCCAAAACCCACATAAAATACATATACTTGGTGCATAAGCATTACCGTCCAAAACAGAAAGTAAAGATATGCATAGTATATATATAGCAAAATATGCACTTAGTATATTACTACGTGCAAACACTTTAAGGTTACATTTATATATATACCCTAAAATCATAGCAAATAGAATAAGCACTAAGGAACAATAGGATAAAATAAGGCTAAAGTCAACACCACTTGTCTCCTCTTCTATAAATCCTAATTGCTCTAAAAGTTTATAAGATGATAAAGTTATTATTTCGCCTTCATCAACGATAGTTTGACCTTCTTGAATAACTATAGAATTTACATTTTCTTTTGCTACTTCAATAGCAGCATTAGTACTTTCTTGATCTATAAAAGTATTTGGTTCGATAAAATCGAGAACTACTTTATAAGCTAAATCTACATATTTTGCGTCCATCTTTGTAGATAAGCCATCACGGATAATAACAGAAGTTTTAGACATCTCATCGGCTTTAACACCATCAGTCAGTGTCCCTTCTGTAACCGTTATAATCGCATTTTTAAAAGTATCATACTCCACCTCGCTCATAGTCAAGAGAGTTTCCACTTCAGCAACTTGATATCCATCAATAACATTTTCATAGTTAAACGTACGTGCAGTTTCGCCCTCTGGTATCATTTCGTTATAGTCAACCATAAAACTATAAGCACTACGTTGTTCTTCTACCTTTTCAAAAAAGCTGTTTAAGTTTTCTAAAACACCATTTGTTATTTCTGTATCAGTAACGTATATAGATGGTGTATTTTTTTCTGCTTCTTGACGTAAAAGTTCCGTTTGATATTCATTTATAGTTTGAATAGGGCTTTTGATTTTAACAGGAGCAACACCACCTACAACAAGGTTGTATTGTTCTATTTCGTCTGTGTTAAAAACAAGAAGTGTGCACGTTAAAATAAATGCTACAACTATATAAAAAACTTTTAAAATTTGATTTCTACTTTTAAACATATTTTCCCCTTAAGACTTATGTTCTGTCTTTTCTTCTAATAGGATTACCCATTGAATCCTTCTGTATATATACTCTTTTGTTATCTCGGAAATTATCACGAATTTTTTTAGCCTCTTTTTGGGCTTGTTTTTTTTCGATTTGCTCTTTTTCTTTATCTGCTTTTTCATAAGCCTTTATGATAGATTGAACAAGAGGGTGACGTACAACATCTTTATTTGAAAATCTAATTACAGAAATATCTTCAATATTATCGAGTATATTAATAGCAACTTCAAGACCACTTTTTTTACCATATGGTAAATCTATTTGAGTAATATCCCCAGTAATACATACTTTAGAGCCAAAACCGATACGAGTTAAAAACATTTTCATTTGCTCTGGAGTAGTGTTTTGAGCTTCATCAAGCACAATAAAAGCATTATCAAGAGTTCTGCCACGCATATAAGCAAGTGGTGCAACTTCTATAAGCCCTTTTTCCATATTCTTCAAAAAATTTTCAGCACCCATAATTTCGTATAAGGCATCATATAAAGGTCTTAAATATGGATCAACCTTTTGTTGTAAATCTCCGGGTAAAAATCCCAAATGTTCACCTGCCTCTATAGCCGGTCGAGTAAGAATGATACGATTAACTTCGTTGTTTTTAAAGGATTTTATAGCCATAGCCATAGCCAAATATGTTTTACCCGTACCAGCTGGACCAACACCAAAAACAACAGTATTATTTTTTATAGCATCAACATATCTTTTTTGTCCTACTGTCTTAGGCTTAACAGCCTTATTAGAAATAGTACGAGCAATTACGTCACTATCAAGTTTTTCTACTTCTTCAAAGTTTTCGTCCTCTTTCATATCAAGTAAATAATTAACAAACTGTGATGTAATTTCGCTACTTTCAGCTTTTTTAAGAAGTTTTAAAAGCACCATTTTAGCCTTTTCCACCTCTTCTTTTTCACCAGTTATAAAGATATTTTCTCCACGTGAATTTATAGTAGTATTTGTATTTTTTTCTATAACACCAATATTGCCATCAAAATCTCCGAAAACTTTAGCTAACAGTATTGCATTTGTATTTATGGTATCTTTTATTTGCATAAGAGTACACTCCTTACAATTATTAGTTATTTATATTATCTTCTATATTATCCTCAATATTTTTTACTTCAATAGGTTTTTCTATGGAAATATTTTCATTCACTCCTATTATACTATAAACTACTATGTTTTGGCTAGTTTTTTTTATATTTATCTCTTTACTTATTATATCCACATCACTATCAAATTTTGAGTTAATTATATTATTAAGTAAAATTTCACTTTCTTCTTTTAGTTCTTCATCTGTTTTAAGTTTAGTTTTAACATCTAATTCTTCATACACCTCTTTTATAATAACTATAGGTAAAATATATTTTTCAGACAGTTTCAGCTGATATCTTTGAGTATTTTTCTTATAATAATCATAGTTTACCTTGCTCTTAAATCCATCTATAGTCTTTCCAAAAAAATAAAGTTTAAAATTATTTTTTCTTTCTCCTGTAGGAGTTTCAATTATTTTATTTTTCTCCAAATTATATTTAAAATCGTATGTAGTATTAGCACGTATTTCACTTATGGCTTTTATGTAGTTATAGTGTTTACCTTCCTCATCTTCCTTTAAAAATATTTCACCTGTAACAAGCAAATCACCTTCTTTAACAACATCACCTATAGTAACTACTTGTTTTCCTTTACTAGTTTTTGTATAAACTATAACTCCGTCCTTTTTAGCATATAAATTTGAAGGTATATCCTCCTTGATATTTGCTGTTTGTTCAATGCTTTCAGATATTTGCACAAAAAGAGTTGTACCTTCTTGAAATATGCTTATCCAAGCCACACTAGGAAAACTTTTTTGAATTGCTTTTTCTAAATTCACGCTATCAACCTTATTTTTAAGTCCGCCTACTTTAGCATTATTTGCTTTAAGTATATCAATGATTTCATAATTATTTATATGTTCATTTCCTGATATATCAATATACCAAACAAAACTGGATAAAAAATAAATAGTAAATATAAAAAAAACTATACCATATTTTAAAATTCTTCGTTTTCTATATCTAAAAGAAATAAAAGGTATACCCTTCTTACCTTTTATTTTCACATCACACCCACTTTTTTTACCTATACCCTTTAAAGTATAAAAATCTCTTATTTTAATGGAACATAATATTTTACTATCCAAAAATTGAATATCCCACAGTTTTATATTTTTAGTAGTGCAAAGGTTTAAAAACCTATTTATTGCAAAGCCCTTAACTTCGATTTCTACATAACCCTTTAAAAATTTGAAAAACTTTCCCACTATATTACCCCCTATAAGAAATGTTTTCAAATTTTCCGAAAACTTTCAAACATTCTTTTGAAAAATCTTTAATCCAAAGATTTTCGCCCTCAATGTACAATAATCCGATAGAAGTACTAATTTTAATTAGTTCTTCATTACATTCTATTATACCTCTATAGTTTTCTATAAATATTTCAGAACGCCCAATACAAGAAATTATAGGAGCGTTTAAGTGAGTTTCTTTTTTTTCGTATACAGTTTTAAAAATGTTTTCTTTTTTTTCTTTTTTCATATGCCACCTATTTTATTTTTTATAATAATCTATGTGCTTTTTTTAAAAAATATGTTATACTTACTATATAAAAATCAACTGGGCAACAATACTAAACTTAGAATTATTTTTTATTTTTTTAATAATTTATTTTTTGCACTTGCCCAAAATTTAATATTAAAGGAGAACATTATGGATTTTAAAGAAAAACTTGAGCTTTATGCTAAAACAGCAGTACGTGTAGGTATAAATTTAAAAGAAAATCAAGAGTTAAATATATCAGCACCTATAGAGTGCATAGACTTAGCTCGTGCCTTAACAAAAGAAGCTTACAGAGCCGGTGCAAAAACAGTACATGTAGAATATGTAGACCAACAAATAGCACTTTTACGTTATCTTGAAGCACCTGACTCATCATTTGAAGATGAATATTATAGTTGGCTAGTAGATAAATCAAAATCTCTCCTTGATCGTGGTAGTGCAAGAATAAATATATCTGCATATGACCCAAATGTTTTTAAAGATGTTGATAAAGAAAGACTTAATAGTTGGACAAAAAAAGGTAACATTGCAACACAACCTTTAAGTATACGTATGATGAATAATGAAGTTCAGTGGTTAGTTATTTCTGCACCTACAGATGCCGTTTCTACATTGATTTTTCCAGATGTAGATGTAGAAAAAGCAAAAGAACTTCACTGGGAAGCAATATTTGATGCTTGTAGAATTAATACAAAAGATCCAGTAAAAGCATGGCAAGACCACAAAACCCTAGTAAGAAGTAAGGTTAAATGGCTTAACGAAGAAGACTTTGCCTCATTACAGTTTACAAATAGTGATAAAACAACAGACTTAAATATAGGACTTGTAACTGACCACTTATGGGCAGGTGTAGGTGATACAACTTTAGATGGACATGAATTTATACCAAACTTACCTACAGAAGAGGTATTTTCAATGCCGGACAAAAACAACGTTAACGGTGTAATTAGAAGTACAAAACCATTAAATTATCATGGTACAACTATTGATAATTTCACATTAACTTTTAAAGATGGTGCTGTAGTTGACTATAGTGCAGAAGTTGGTTATGAAACATTAAAGAACTTATTAGAAAGTGATGAAGGAGCAAAACGTATAGGCGAAGTTGCTCTTGTACCTGACGATAGCCCTATATCAAAATCTGGACTTACTTTCTTTACGACTTTATACGATGAAAACGCGTCTTGCCACTTAGCTTTTGGTCGTTCATACACTTGTAATATTAAAGGTGGAACAACAATGAGCCAAGAAGAATTAAGTAGTAAAGGTGCTAATACTTCTATCGTACACGTTGACTTTATGGTTGGTAGTGCAGACTTAAATATAACTGGAATAAAAAAAGACGGTACAAAAATACCAGTATTTGTAAATGGAAATTGGTGCTAATATTAGCATTAAAAAAGCAATATTGCGTTTTGCAATATTGCTTTTCTAAATTTCATCTATTCTTCATTGTTAATATAATCATCTTTAACTTCTTCTAAAGTTTCATAAGTATCATCTAATTCTTTTTTATGTAATTTTAAAATTTTTAGTACAAAGCTTTCAAGCTCATCATCATTTAAAGCCTCATCATATAAAAATTTAATAGACCAAGTAGGATTAAAACAATCTTGCACTTCTTCTACAGATATTATTTCGCTTAAAACTTTAATATTTTCAACTTCATAAATATCTAAAATACCGTCATACTCCCAGTCTAAAACATCTCTGTTAGTAGTAACAAGCATATTTAAAACAATTTTATTATCCTCAGTATATTGCCCATTTATATTTTGTAAATATTTTTCCATATTTCCAATAGAAATAGAGCAAAGTTCTTTATAGAAAAAACCCGTTTCCCTTTCTTTTAACATAATAACGATTAAAGTTTCTTCCATTTTTCCTCCTAAATATACTTTTGGCAACTCTGCCAGAACAAAAAATTACATTCACTATAATATTATACTTTTTTATAAGTAAAAAATCAATAGGCAATATTGTAAAAATTCCATAATATCAATATATAATGATTATTATTAAAAAGTCGGTAAAGAAAAAAACAACTAGGTGGGTGCTGATAAAGTCAAAAAGAAAAAAATTATAATAGCGTTAGCGTAAACAAAAATAGTGAGTTGGAATAAAATCAGCGAAGAATGAGCGTAATTTTTATTCCATACGAATGATAAGTTTTGTGGTATATAATTTTTTTCTAACTTTTGACAGCACCTTCGAAAGACCGAGTGCAAAGTATATGCGACATGCAAGAGGATTTGCAAAGCAAATCATCAAGTCGAGCGTAATTTTTGTGCAGTAATATTTTTTTCTATCCATTATCAGCACCCTCTATATTAGAGGAAATGGTATATATTTATATCTATAAAATTTTATTAAGTTTAGTGATAGCGAGGGTGATAATATGAAAAATATTTCTAAAATAATTTGCTTAATTTT
>JBKECM010000059.1:0-18706 GCA_047974615.1 Lachnospirales bacterium | reverse complement strand
ACCTTCGAAAGAACGAGTGCTAATTTTATGCGACATGCAAGATGATTTGCAAAGCAAATCATCAAGTCGAGCGTAATTTTTGTGCAGTAATATTTTTTTCTATCCTTTATCAGCACCCTCTTATTTTACAGATTTCTTAAATATGAAACTTCATCTTCCGTTAAATTTCTATATTCTCCTCTTTTAAGCTCCCCTAAAAAAAGTTTACCCGTAGCAATACGTTTTAAACCTACAGCTCTATGTCCTATAACTTCACACATTTTACGAACTTGACGATTTTTACCTTCTTTAATAGAAATTTTAAGGGAACAGTATTTTTCGTCATCTTTAACTATAACACAAGAAGCTTTTGCTGTTTTATAACCATCAATAACAACACCATTTTTAAAAGTTTCAATTTCTTCAACAGTAGGCTTTCCCATTACTTTAGCAATATAAACTTTTTCGACATTATGTTTAGGGTGAGTAAGTTTAAAAGTTAAATCACCATCATTTGTAAGTAAAAGCAAACCACTAGTATCGTAGTCAAGTCTACCTACAGGATATAATCTATCCTTTAGAAGTTTTTCATCTAAAAGGTCTAAAACAGTTGGTCTACCGAATTGGTCTTCTGCAGTTGTTATATAACCTTCTGGTTTGTGTAACATAATATATGTAAAGTTATTTGACAAAGTAATAACCTTGCCATTTACTTTAACTATATCACCTTCTTCAATTTTTGTGCCAAGTTCTTCAACGACTTCACCATTAACTGAAACACGACCAGCTAAAATTATTTCTTCACATTTTCGTCTTGAGGCCACACCACAATCTGCCATATATTTTTGTAATCTTATCATATTTTACCTATCCCTTAAATGACTGTCTAAATTCACGTTCTGCTTCACGTTTCATATCTTTTTGTGCTATATCATGACGTTTGTCATAAAGTTTTTTACCCTTTGCAAGACCTATATCAACTTTAACATAACTTCTTGTAAAATAAGCCTTTAAAGGCACAATAGCATAACCTTCTTTTGAATTAGCATCTAACAATTTATTAATTTGTTGTTTATGCAACAATAATTTTTTAGGACGCATTGGGTCTTTGTTAAAAATATTTCCTTGTTCATAAGGGGAAACGTGCATACCTATAATTATAGCTTCACCATTTATTATCTTTACATAGCTATCTTTTAAATTACATTTACCTTGGCGTAATGACTTAACCTCTGTTCCGTGCAACTCAATACCTGCCTGAAAAGTTTCTTCTATGAAAAAATCGTGGTAAGCTTTTTTGTTTTGTGCAATAAGCTTATTTTTATTCTCCGTCTTCTGACTCATCAAAATCTCCCTCTACAAAAGCAAAATCTAAACGTCTGTTAACTTTATCAGCTTTTACAACTTCCACATAAACTTCTTGACCTAAAGCATAGATACGTCTTGTACCTCTGTATGCCATATTAACTTCGTCGAAAAAGTAATGGTCATCGTCCATTGTTCCTATAGCTACCATACCTTCTATAGTGTTTGGAAGTTCTACATATATACCCCAACTTGTAACACTAGATATAACCCCTTCATAAACTTCGTTTATCTTATCTTCCATAAATTCCACTTTTTTATATTTATTTGTTTCTCTTTCAGCTTCTTCAGCACGTCTTTCTTTAAAAGAAGACTGCGTACAAACTTCAGGTAAAATATCAAAAAAGTGATTTAAGTTATTATCTATAAGTCTACCAGCTAAACTTTCTTTAATAATTCTATGGATTTGCAAGTCTGGATAACGTCTAATTGGGGAAGTAAAATGCGAGTAATATCTTATAGATAAGCCATAATGCCCTATAGAACTTGAAGAATATCTAGCTTGTTGCATAGAACGTAAAACGTAACGAGAAATTATAAATTCATAAGGTGTATCAGCAACGCTTTCAAGCAAGTTTTGAATAGCCCTTGGGTGTGTACTTTGTCCTTTTAAACTAAAGCCTAAACCACTAATAAATTTTTTAACTTTCTCAAGTTTTTCTTCATCAGGTGCCTCATGATTTCTATATACAAAAGGTGCCTCCTGCCAAAAAAAGTCCTCAGCAACTGTAGAGTTTGTAATAAGCATAAATTCTTCTATAATATTTGTAGCAACATTTCTTTCAAATGCTTTTATATCTACAACTTTACCTGTTTCATCAACAATAAGTTTTGACTCTGGAAAATTAAAGTCAATAGAGCCATTTTTCATTCTGCGACGATTTAATATTTTAGCTAAATCACGAGCATTGTTATAAAATTCTAAATCTTCTTTATATTTTTCAAGATATTCACTACTTGGATTAGTAAGTAAATCGTTAACAATAGTATAAGTCATACGTTTATTTACTTTTATTAAAGCATTAAATATTTTGTGTGTAACAACTTCCCCTTTGTTATTGATTTCCATACGACAAGCAAGAGATAATCTATCTACGCCTTCGTTAAGTGAGCATATACCGTTAGATAAAGCGTGAGGCAACATAGGTATAACCCTATCAGCTAAATATACACTTGTACCTCTATCTAAAGCCTCTACATCAAGAGGACTACCCTCTTTTACATAGTGTGTAACATCAGCAATGTAAACAGCAAGTTGATAGTTACCATTTTCAAGTTTAATAAGTGAAAAACCGTCATCTATATCTTTAGTATCATCACCATCAATAGTAACAATAAATTCATCACGTACATCTTCACGACCTACCATTTCTTCCTTAGAAACTTCCAAGGGTACGTTTTCTGCCTCTAACATAACTTCATCAGGAAAAACCGTAGGTATTTCAAGTTCTTTTATAATAGATAAGATATCAACACCAACATCATTTTTATGTCCTAAAATTTCAGTTACAACGCCTTCAGCATTGTTTTCATCAGTACTAGGCTTTGTTATTTCAACTACAACTTTATGACCATTTACAGCATTTTTTGTATTTTTCTTAGTTATAAATATGTCCTTTATTTTTTTATTATCAGGTATAACAAAACCGTAGTTACGATTTTCCGTAAAAGTTCCGACAACAGTATTTATTCCTTTTTTAAGAACTCTTATGATTTCGCCTTCAACTTTTTTATTACTCTTTTTATGTGTAATTTGACATAGTACTATATCTTTATGTGCAGCACCATTTACGTTATTTGGAGCAATAAAAATATCTTCTCTATCGTCTTCAAAAACAACAAAACCAAAACCTCTATCAGTAGCTGAAAAAGTTCCAGTTAACATATTTAAGTTTTCTGGTAACATAAGTTTACCACGAGTAGTTTGAATAATTTTTCCATCTTCTTCAAGACTATCAACAACATCAACAAAAGCATCATAATCTTCTTTAGGTATTTCAAGTATATAAATAAGATCTTTTTTTGTTATAGGTTTATCTTGATTATCTTTTATAAAATTAAATATTTTTTCTTTACGTTCATTAAATAACTTTTTATCTTCCATAAAATTCACCTCACTAATGTATGTTTTTAAGTACAGTAACAGATTTGCCTTCTATCTTTATAACATTTTCGCTTTCAAGTTGCTTTAAAACTCTATACATAGCCGTACGCTCAACACCTATAAACTCAGCAAGGTCTGACTTTGAATAATTAATATTAAATTTATTTTGTGTATTTCTTTCTGCTTCACTATAAAAATAAACTAATAGTTTATCTTTAATGGTTCTTTGAGATAAAATATCTAATTTTTTATTTAAACTATAATTTTTATTTGAAATAATTTCTAAAATATTTAAAACAAAAGTATTATGAAAAAAATGTGCTTTTTCACAAGGTTTTATAACACATTCTTTTGAAAGCCATAACACCTTACATCTACCTTTTGCTACAATAGAAACAGGACAATCTTTAAAACTTGAAAAAACAATAGCCTCCCCAAAAAAATCTCCTACACCTATTGTAGATACAATAGTGCGTATTCCTTCAAAATCGTCTTTTACTATTTGACAAGTACCTTCTAAAATAATTCCAAAATTATTAAGAGGTTCATGTTGCATAACTAAAATTTCATTTTTTTCATAAATTTTCACACCAACACTAATACATTTTAACATTTTTATAATGTTTTCTTCTTCTATATTTTTAAAAAGTCTGCTTTTTTTAAGCACATCTAAAGGTATATTTTTCATAATTAAACCTCCATTCGTGTTGCTTATGCAACAGATTTATTATATTAAAGATATTATAATATGTTTAGAAAACAAATTAAACATAACTTTTAAAAAATTCCGATTGATTAATATAATCAAGTATAATATAATTATACCACAAATACAAGGAAAATAAAACACACATATAAAGGAGAATTTAATTTATGATTAGACAAGTTATAAAGATTAATAGTGATTTATGTAATGGCTGTGAAGCTTGTGTAAAAGCTTGCCACGAAGGAGCAATAGGTATGAAAGATGGTAAAGCAATTTTACTACGTGATGACTATTGTGATGGCTTAGGTGATTGTTTGCCTGCCTGTCCTACAAACGCAATAACTTTTGAAACACGTGAAGCACTAGAATACGATGAAGACGCAGTTAAAAAAAATATGGAGGAAAAAGCAAAAATGAACAATGCACCAAAACTAACAGGTTGCCCAGGCTCAATGCAACAGAGTTTTGCACAAAAAAAAGAAACACCTAAAGAAAGTACAAACACTTCTGTACAATCTGAACTTACATCTTGGCCTTTACAAATAAAATTAGTAAATCCTCAAGCACAATTTTTTAACAAGGCACACCTTTTAATCGCTGCTGACTGTACAGCCTTTGCCTATGGAAATTTCCATAAAGATTTTATTAAAAACAAAGTAACTTTAATTGGTTGTCCAAAACTTGATGAGGTTAACTATAGTGAAAAGATAAAAACAATATTAGATAACAACGAAATAAAATCAGTTACAGTAGTAAGAATGGAAGTTCCATGTTGTTCAGGACTTGCAAACGCAACAATAAATGCTTTAAAAGATAGTAATAAAATGATACCATGGAGTGTAACAACTATTAGCTTACAAGGTGAAATTTTAGAAGACTAAATTAAACTTATAAAAAAGGTTGTACAATAAAGAACCTCAATTTTAAGATAAAATTGAGGTTCTTTAACAGCTATCCAAAGAAAAGCATTTGGCAAAGTTGCCATGTATACTTACACCTTTCAAAATTTAATATTTACTTAATAACTCTTTTTTCACATCATACATCATTAAATCAGCTTCTTCAATAACCTTTTGAATATTCGATTTTTCTATATAAAAATGACTATATCCTATAGAAACAGTTGGCATAGGATATTCCAAACGATATTGTAAAAGTGTATTATAAAAATTATTATTTAACTTTTCCACATTTTCAAAATTTTTCGTTAAAATAACACAAAACTCATCTCCACCTATTCTATAGCATATACCGTACTTACCATATACTTTTAGTAAAGTTTCACCGATTTCACTTAAACATAAATCCCCAAAAGCATGACCATAGTTGTCATTTACTTCCTTAAACTTATTTACATCTAAAAATAAAATTTTTACATCTGATTTCAAAGCATAAAGTTGATTTTCATAACAACGTCTACTTAAAAGACCTGTTAGCACATCTCTTTGGTTCACTAGAGCAGTATACATAATATACAACATCGAAAAAGAAATAACAGCTACTATCCACAGCACATCATAGTTTGTAGCAAAGTGTATTAAAACACCAATAAAAAGAAAAATGGCTATTAAAAACAATATAAAATTATTTTTATTATGATATCTTTTACTTAATCTATAAGTAGTGACAAACATAAGACCTATACTTATAACCATCATAAACGCATATATTGTAAAAAAATCACCTCTATGATATATGTTATCTGAATCATAATAAAAAACCATACCATTAAAAATTGATAAAAATGGCAAGATAAAATTAATAAAGACAACAACATATACAAAGTTTTGAAAACTTTTATTTTTCCTATCATCAACTGCCCATGCTTGTAATACAGGCACACAAGGCGTAATAAAAAAAACTAAAGCCATAAGTACAGTGTTCACTTTAACATATGGCAATTTCATAACTTCAAAGTAAACAACAAGCCACTCCATAATTGAAGCAAAAAGTAAAACAGTAAATGCAATGAAAAAACCATTCTTATTTATTTTCGGTAAAACTTCATCATTATAAACTATAACCGCCATAGCAATTAGTGCTATAGCACCTATAATAATAAGAATTGTATAAAATTCAAACACAACACTCACCTACTGTCTTTCAAAAAATTTATTTTCAGCTTTAACCTTATACATCATAGCATCAGCCGCTTTTATTACTTCCTTAATATCATCTTTTCCATAGACAAATTTACTATATCCAAAAGATAGGTCAGGTAAATTTTTTTCTTTGCTTTGTTCTTCAATAACTTTTAGAACAAATTTTTCATTAAGTTTATCAATTTCATATAATCTTTTATCTAAAATTACACAAAATTCATCTCCACCTATTCTATAGCAAAAGCCATTTTTCCCGTAAATATCCATAATAATGCTGCATAATTTAATTAAAACATAATCACCATAACCATGACCAAAAGTATCATTAACTTCTTTAAATTTGTTTACATCAAAAAATAAAATAATCAAATCTTTTTTTGGCTTTCTAATCTTGCTTTCAAAACATCTACGATTTAATATATGCGTTAATACATCAATCTTATTTACAATAGACACAAAATATGCATAAGCAAACATTGTAGCTAAACTACCACTAAATAAGTATACTAAATACTCATCATTCAAAGCTTGAAAGAAATTACCAAAAAATAAAATAACTACGATAAAAACTAAAATATATTGATTTCTACTTTGATATTTCATTGACATTTTATAGACACTAATAATTGCACTAATTAAACATATAACCAAAATTATGTTGTATATCCAGTATAAATTATTCGGTGCCAAATATGTTTGGTTGCTTATAAAAAAGTCTTTGTGTAATAAAATAAATATCTGAAAACCAACATTTCCAATTATGAACCATAAAATATTTTTAATTAACCTTGTGTTAGTAAAAGCTCTTCCAATAAGATAAATTGAAATAGGTGCTAAAATATAAAGCAATGCAGCAGCAACTTTAAATAATAAAAAGCTTGTAAAATCTCCCAAGTTTTCATTATTGTAGTTTACAGTAATTGCCCATTCTAACAAGATAGAAATATTAATTATGACAAAAACATTTCTAAAAGCTTTTTTACTATCATAAGGTATTAAATTATCAGCAGAAATAATTGCTATCATAATTAGCCCAGCAAAAATCATAAAAAATACAGTCATACTATAAAATGATAACATATGTATTAATCCCTCATATAAATATTTAACTTCAGTCTTTTAAGAAACTCCCGATAAAGTTTAGAAAAAATATAACTAAATAAAATTTGCGTAGTCTTTATGATTTACGAAGCAAATCATATTATATACATCATAAAATAAGCACTAATATTTCGCTATATTTAATGCTATCCTACTAATTTTATGACGCTAAAGCTAGTAATTTTTCTATCAGGAATTTTTCAGTTGTTAAGTCTTTTAATGATACCATATTTTTTAAACTATCGCAAGTTTACACCTTAAACAATTTATTTAAACAAAAAATACCATTTTCAAAATTATATATGAAATATAAAGTCAAAAGTGGTATGTGTAATTGTTAAAATATTATTTTTTAATCAAGTATTGTAATCATAATGTAGGAGTTAAATTAAAACTTACAGTAATAGTTGTTCCGTTGATTTCATCGTTTTCAGCATATATCTTACCCTTATGTATATTAACAATTTCTTTTGCAATAGAAAGACCTAATCCATAGCTATTTGCATTTCTCGTTCTAGCCTTGTCCACTTTATAAAACCTATCAAATAAATGTTCCAAATCATTTTTATCAATAATATCTGAAGGGTTGTTAACCTTTAAAACAACTTTATTTTTTACAATATCATGTTTTAAGCTTATCCATATTTCAGAATTATCAAAAGAATATTTAAGTGCATTATCAATAAGTATAGTAACAAGTTGTTTAATTTGACTTTCATCGCCTTTTATAAATATATTTTGCTCAATATCGCTATTAAGTTGAATTTTTTTATTCATTTCAAATATTACTGCTTCAAAGGGCAAAATGGTATTTAAAACAGTATCACTAATAGAAAAATTGTATAAAGACTTATCATCTTTTGTATAGTCAGACTTTGAAAGAAAAAGCAAATCTTCAACAAGCTTTTTCATTCGTCTAGCTTCTATATCAATGTAATCAATCCATTTTTTATCTTCATTTAAATTATCATTTTGTAACAAAATAGAAGTGTTAGCTAAAATAACGGCAGTAGGAGTTTTTAGCTCATGAGAAGCATCAGAAATAAATTGCTTTTGTTGGTTCCAAGATTTTTCTATTGGCTTAATCATCATATTTGATAAGATAATACTAATACCGAAAAATATTACAAAAATAACAATAGCAATTACTATAAATGTTTTGCTTTGCTCACCTAACATCATCTTTTCGTAGCTTGTATCAAGAATAGCAATTTTTGTATTACCTTCAAACTCTCTAACCAAATATCTAAGGTTTAAGTCATCAATATCACCTTGTTTTTGCTCTTTATCTAATATTTCATCAAGTATTAAAGATATATTTTCATCACTTATAGTATAGTTTGAACGGGAATGTGTTCTTACTATTTCATTGTTTTCATCAAGTTCTACAAAAAAAGTATTAAAAAAATATTCAAACCCACCTTTACCAGCAGGTCGTTCAGTTCGGTTTTCCAAAACAAAAGGATTAAAGTTTTTTTCGTTGCCAACATCAGGCATATCAAACTGTATAAATCCTTCCTCCATAGCCTCCATACTGTTCAGATACATCTCTTTTTTTAAGTTAAGATGCATATAAGAGAAAGTTGGTATTATAACAAGTAAAACAAGAATCATATTTACAAAAACAAACTGCCACTTAAGTTTTTTTAACATATGTCACCTCGTTAGTCTTTCTTGCCTAATTTATATCCTACTTTACGTATAGTATTAATAGCCACGCTTGTATTTAAGTACTCAAGTTTTTTTCTTAAAAATGAAATATAAGCTTCAACGTTGTTATCTTCTGCCTCAGAGTCATAGCCCCAAACTTTAACGATTAAATCTTCTTTAGATATAATTACACTAGGACTTGCCATTAAAGTTTTAAGAATTAAAAATTCTTTATTACTTAAAACTATTTGCTTATTTGTACAAGTAAGCTCTAAGTTATCAATATTTAAAACTAAATCTTCATACTTCAATTCTTCTAAAAGTACAGTACCAACTCTACGTGTTAAAGCACGTAATCTGGCAATAAGCTCTTTAGGTTCAAAGGGTTTAGTCAAGTAGTCATCAGCGCCTTTTTCAAGCCCAGCAACAACGTCATGCAAGTCACTTTTTGCTGTAAGCATAATTGTAGGTGTATTTATTCCATCTTGACGTAGCTTTTTAATAACATCAAAACCATTCATCTTCGGTAACATAACATCTAGTACAATAGCATCATATTCAGCACTTTTACCGTAGTAATATCCGTCCTCGCCATTATCAACCTTATCTATTTGAAATTTTTCTTTTTTTAATATATGTTCTAAAGCTTCTGCTAAATATTTATCATCTTCAACAATCAATATACGCATAATATTCCTCCTAAAATTAAAATAATTATATTTATAGCTTACCCTACACATATATTACAATATTAAACTTAAAATAAACTTAAAATACTTATTCTTTGGACAAAACAGGTAAAGAATCTAAATCTTTTATACCATAAAATTTTAAAAAATCTTCAGTTGTTCCAAAAAGCATAGGTCGACCGACTAAATCCAACCTACCTTTTTCACATACTAAACCATATTCCATAAGCTTATTTACAGCAAAACTAGCAGAAACACCTCGAATTTCTTCTATTTGGATTTTAGTCACAGGTTGTTTATATGCTATAATAGCTAAAGTTTCAAGTAAAGTATCTGTTAACTCGTGTTTTTTAGGTATCTCAACTACCTTACGTATATTTTCAAAATATTCAGAATTACTACATAGCTGAAATTTCCCTTCAACCTCTATTAAAGATATACCACGATTATTATCTATATAATATTTTTGTAACTCCCTACACATATCTAAAGTTGTTTTTTCGTCTTTTTCTATACCTTTTGATATATCACTTAAACTTACAGCTTCGCCTTTAGCAAATAAAATAGCCTCTATAGCAAAAAGTTCCATATTAAGCACCTTTCTTCTCGAGTAAAATCACATCAAAACTATCATCTTGGCGCACAAAAATTTCACCTTTTTTTATTAAATCTAACATAGCTAAAAAAGTAATTACAATTTCTATTTTAGGACTATCAATGTTAAAAATATCTTGAAAAACTACAACTTCATGTAAATAAATCAAATTTAAAATACGCTCTCTTTTTTCCTCAATAGAAAAAGTAGGTCTAGTTACCTTTGAAAAAGTGCTTCGTATTTGGTCTACTTTATTTTCTTTATTTATCATAAGTTTTTTAAATGCAGCGTACAAATCTTTAAGCGATACATCTTGTAGTACTTCATCTATAGTAATTTGTTCATAATCTTTAATAGCTAAAAAAATACCTTGTTCAGGTTTTTTTGTGTACAGTTCAAAGGAAATCCCCTTAAATTCTTCAGAAATTTCCTTAAACATTTTATATTCATTTAATTTTTCAATTAATTCTTCTCTTGGGTCTTCCTCATCTATTTTTATAGGTAACAGCATCTTAGATTTGATATATATTAATTTACTTGCTAAGTAAATAAAGTCACTTAGTTCTTCAAGACGTTTGTTTCCCTCATCTTTAACTTCATTTTTTAAAATTTCGATATATTGTAAATATTCTTCTGTTAGCTTATTTATAGGTATATCCCATATATCCATTTGGTTTTTCTCTACCAAATGGTATAAAAGATGAAAAGGACCATCAAAGTTTTCAAGTTTTATATTAAATTTTTCCATATACTACCTAAACTGCTAATCCTAAAATTAAATTAGCAACAAAACTTACAAAAGGTGAAACTAAAACATTAAGTATACCAAAAAATAAAAGGAAAATAAAAACCATTTGGAATATTTTCTCATTATTTGACAAGTACATTCTAGTATTAGGTTTACCATTTTTAGTTAAAATATGATAACAATCAAAAGGTGCAACAGGCAATAGATTTAATATAATATAGAAACAAGTATAATACATAAATTGTGAAACAAAAGAATAATAATGAAGAGTTGCAGATATTGGTATAAAAGAGCTTACCAAACCTAAAGTAGAAACCAAAAGTATGCTTATTAAAAATATAATAACATTTGGTAAAATATATACAAAGTAAGCTGACTTCTTTTTATCCTTCATATGTAAGAATGAAATGTTTAAAGGCTTTGCCCAACCACAATTCATTGCTAAAAACAAAATAAAACCTACCGGTTCAATATTTTTAAAAAGATTTAAAGTTAAAGCATCTTTAGTTCTTGAGCTTTTATCACCTAAAAAAAATGCAATACTCGCCTTTGAAATATTATATATATATAACACAAAAATTAAAGCTACAACTTTTAAAACAAAAGTTGTAAATGTGCTATTATTACTTAATTGTGACCCTCCTAAAATATCCATAAACACTCCTTTTTATTAATTTATAATAATTTTATTTTCAGCTGAATCAACAACAACTGTTTTATCATTAACTCTATTTATAAAATCTTCTAAGGATAAATATACCTTATCATCTTGTACAATAGTGACTTCCTCTTTTTCAACTACAAAGTTTTTAAAATAACGAGTATCTATATATAATTCATCTTTAATATAATATGCCTTATATGGTAGTTTAACTAACTCATTTTCATTATATTCTTTTACAGCTTTTGTCAAAAAATCACTTTTATTGATATTTTCTTTAAAAATATCAAATACTTCATCGTTACTTTCTAAATTATACAATGCATCTTTAGAATAGTCAATGTTATAATCTAAAAAAATCAAAGCTTTTAGGTTACTATACTCCTCTTTTGCCTTATTAAAACAGTAATCTAAAGTGTTATTATATCCCTCAATGTCATAACCATATTTACTAGTATAATAGTTTATGCTAGTGCTTAAAATTATAGGCTTATTTATAATGCTATAGTATACATATTCAATAGCAGTAAGAGGGTTTTTTGCTTTACTTGTAGCATCAATATTTGCATATACATTTATAAAATCGCAATAACTATCTCCAACATAAATATTACTAAAATCTATATAATTAATTTCTTTAACAGGAAAAACAACACTACAAAGAGTTGCATTTTCTTTTATAAAACTATAACTTTTTTGCAAAAAATTTTTATAGTCGCTTTGATTTATTTTGTCGCTTTCATCAATAGGATAAATTTCTAAAAATGAATAATATTTAATATCACCTATTTTTTTAGAAAACTCTTTCATTCTTTCTAAGTCATAACTATTATTTCTTTGAAATTTTAATACAAAATAAGGTATTTTACCTTCAACCATAGCCTTAAGTATTTTTTTTTGTAGAAAATATTCGGTAACATCATAGTCAATATATATAACTTCAAGGGATAATTCTTTGTTTATATCTTTTTCAAAAGCTTCCAAGTCGTTATTATAGTAGTTATTATCTAAAGACACACCCATATAAATATTGTCCTTTGGCTCAACTTCGATAACTTTGCTACGTTCAACTTTTTGATAAATAACATACTCTTTTTCTATAACTGTATCATTTTCTTTAGAAACCTCTACCGAATAAGTTTTGTTGTATTTTAAAGTTTCCTTTTTATATTCACAACTACAAAGTAAAAAAATAAAAATGAAAGAAAAATATCTCATAAAATTCCTGCCTAGTCTAAATTTTTGAGATACTGATTTAACCCTTCTAAATAATGGACAACATAACCATTTTTACTTTTAATCAAATATTCTTTGTCAAAAGCATTATAAGGTATAGATTTTCTACCACCATTTTCGATTTCATCATAAAACTTTAATAAAACTTCAATAGGTAAAAGAAAAATTTCGTTATAAATTTTAAAATTTACAAGTAAAAATGAAATTCCCTTTTGCTTTGAAAAATTTCGCATAAATTCTACTTGATGACTATGAATGTTTTGAATAGGTAAAGATTTTTGAGAAGTTTCCTTAGCATCAAAACAAATACCTATCCCTTGACATATACCTATATAATCAACAGTGCTTTGGCTGTCAAAATAGCCTTCTGTAATAAGACCACGTGAGTTATCAACCTTAGTAACAGTTATAGGTGTAGAAATTTTTTGTACTACAGCCAAGTTATGTTTTAAATATAATTCATTTGTAGAATTAATCATTTCTTCAAAAGCACTACCTCTTAAAGTACGTGAGTTCCAGTATCCCATCTATATTTTCCCCTGTTTTACTAAAGTTAAACCTCATTAAGCAAATCTAAAACTTGATTTAAAGCCCTAATAGGTAATTCCATTTTTTCAATTTTTAATCTATCATTAATTATATTTATTTTTTCTTCATTCGGTATACAAGCATTATAAATATTATAAATTGCATTTCTTTTTATAACACTAAGACCTCTCCAGTAAAAAGAAGTATCTTTAAACTTTTCAAACTCTTTTTTATCCATATTTAAAAAATCTAATGCAGAATATACAAAATCACTTTTTTTAGATTTAATTTGCTTATTATGTGGACATACCTTTTGACAAAGGTCGCAACCATATAAAAAGTTACCAATAGACTTTATTTCATCTACAGTAAGAAGTTCTTTTTTTTGTGTCAAATATGAAGAACATTTATAAATATCACATCTACCATCTTTTAAAGCACCACTTGGACATACATCAATGCACTTATAGCAACCAAAACATTTTTTATTCAAAGCCTCATTCGTTTCAAATTTTTTAGTTGTAAGTATATATCCTATATTAAAATATGTACCTAAGTTATCATTAATAACAAAGGAATTTAACCCAACAAAACCTAAACCATACTTAAATGCAAATCCTCTTTCGTATAAGTTCCCATTATCAACAAAATACAAAGCTTCACTATCCTCAAGTATATTTGTTATATTATTTAAATGTTCTTTTACAATATTATGATAATCTACAAAAGAATTTTGAGATAAAATACCTATGTTGTTTGGTCTTCTTAAAACATCATAAGTAACACCAATAATAATAATGGTGTTACAGTTTTCTAAAGTAAGTTTTGGTGATAACCTAAATTCTTTTGAAACATTTACAAAAGGAACATCTTCTTGCAATGTTTCCATATATTCGTTCAAAGGCTCCGAGCTACCAAAAACAACTTCTATTTTATTTTCTTTACAATAATTTAAAATATTAGAATAGATCATTTATTATAGCCTTGAATTGTTTATATAATGGTGCTTCAAACTCACGATTATTTAAATAAGATAAAAACCCGTCTTCATCGTTAATAATGAGTTTGTTTGCAACAAGCAACTGATTAGAAATACCATATTTTTTCTTAAAATATAAATTTATATCTTCATCACCATATTTTCTATCACCTACAACAAAAGTACGTAAAAGTTTTAAACTAGCACGTATTTGATGGGATTTGCCAGTTATAAGCTTTAATGATAGCAAAGTATATTCCCCATTATTTTTTAAAGGGTGCAACATTGTTTCAACTTCCGTATCTTTTGAACTTCTACGGCGACTTGATACTGTAGCCTCGTTAGTTTTAAAGTCTTTATAATGATATCCTTTTAAAGTTTTATCTTCAGTTAAAACACCTTTAACAACAGCTAAATAAAACTTATCAACTTTATGTTCCTTTATAAGTTCATTTAATCTTTGAGTTGCACGAAGATTTTTACCACATACTACAAGACCTGAAGTATTAATATCAAGTCTGTTTGACACACCTGGCTTAAACCCTTGTGAATCTTCAAAATTAAGCTCCTCTTTTTCATAAAGATAAGACAACAATCTATCAACCATAGTATCTTTATCCTCTTCTTTTCTTGGTTGGGATAAAACCCCTTGTGGCTTGTTAGCAACAATTATATTTTCATCTTCAAAAACAATGTCTAAAGTGCCATTTGTCTTTTTAGGAACAATTTCTTCACGAAAATTTTCGATAGTTTCATCGGATAAGAAAAGTTTTAAGTTATCACCAGCATTTAATATTTCTGAACCGTCAATTTTAACATCGTTTAGTTTAAAGTTTTTTTTTCTAATCATTTTATATACAAAACTTTTAGGTGCCTTATTCAAATATTTAAGTATAAATTTATCTACTCTTTGATTAGCATTGTTTTCATTTACAATTATTTCTCTCATATGTCCCTCTTATCTTATGTTGTTTATAGTATTTTATCACATTTTATAGTTTTGGTAAATGGGAATTAAATATGTTGTATTTTATTTTATTGCTCTAAAAAAAGCACTATGTCTAAATTTATCAATTTTGAGTTTAAATTTTTCGATTTCCTCAGCATTTTTTGCTTGAGTAAATATATTTAAAAAATCAAAAATCTTATAATATTTTAATAGTTCATCATCAAGCATATTAGCTTCCTGAAATTTTAAAATAGCACTATAGTAAACTCCAAACATTTTTGATAAAACAAGTAAAGTATCATTATCAAGCTTTAAAAAATTATCTACATACAATTCAAAAGCTTCAATAAGGTTTATTTTCGGATTAAAAACAGAAGTATTAGAGCTAGTACCTAAAAGGCGAATTAAGCAAGTCAAAGACACCTCAAGTTCTTCCATAGGTAAAGTTTGAATTTCATTAAAAGCAATATTAAAAGACTTACTTATCTTACTTTCTTTAGAAATTAACAAATCATTCTTATCTACTAAAAAAGAATATACATTATGTTCTTTAATTAAAGTTTTATTATGTGCTTTAACAAAAATTGTGTTTTTTTCATCTTTAGAATAGTTATGGCCAAAATATATATTACTAATCAAACTATGTTCAATATTTACAAAAAAACTTTTTCCACTTTCTTTTAAGTAATACATTGTATCTTTATACTCATCTACAAACTTTTCATTGAACAAAGGTGCCTCAAAAAAAATGCCGTCTAAGTTTTCTTTTTTATCTGCTTTTATTAAGCTATAATATGCGCAATTACCACCCTTACTATGACCAGTAATATGGATTTTTGCATCTTTATATTTTTCTATTACTTTATTTAAAAAAATAGCACTTTCCTGTTGTGCTTTAACATCGTCAAAAATCATAAGTAAGTCTTCTATCCAACCTTCAAAGTTTGAATCAGTACCTCTATAAGCAACTACATATTCTTTTTCTTTTTCTATTTCAAATAAAAAACAAGCAAACTGACAAGGCATTTTTCTAGCAGTGTTATGCACATCTAAAATAACTTTATAGTCAATTACTTTGATTTTATTATATCGCAAATTATTTTTAGTAGCTTCAAATATTTCATAAAACTTTGTGTATTCACAAATTTCTTTATTTTTTTTAATTAAAAATTTTGTTTTAAGCAATTCATCTTTTTTCAGTAAATCTTCAAGTATTACTTCAAGTGTTAACCCTTTTATCTTATATTCATAGTAATATCCTTCATAAAAAAAAGTATCAATTTTACCAAAAGGCATATAAGTTAATGATGAAAAAACTAATGCGTCCATATAATTGTATGGAAAATTAAAATCCATTTTATTAAGTTTCTTACTTAAATAATCTTTTAAATAATAATTATTATCCAAAAACTACCCTCCTTTAGTCTAATGTGCTGATAAGAAAAACTAGTAATAGTAAGTATGAAAAACAGTGATTAAGTATAAAATACCGTAAACAGTATGTTTATTTTAAGCTACTCCTAATATGCTTTATGGGCTAATGCATTAAAATGAAGGTAACTTTTGTATTTCTTATTATCACCTTCATCTTAGTCTAATTCTACTTTAAATTATAAAACAAAACATACAAAAAAGCAAAGGTCAATATTTCAATAAAATATATGCTTGCACTTTTACAATATTGACCTATTATTTTCTATCTAAATGACAAAAGTACTCCAAAGGAGTACTTTTGTCTAAGGAAATTATTTTATGAAGAATTTATAAATTTATCTTAAAAGTAGGGTTTTTCTAAGATAAGATTTACCTAGATTATTACCAACAAAGTATATTTATATACATACCTTATTGTTCAAATTATGGAGTAGTTGTAGTTGTTGTAGATTGGTCACTTGGCATAGTTCTATTACCTTGACCTCTCATACCTCCCATACCACTACTTTCACTGCTTGTTCCAAATACACTAACATTACTATCAGAAGATAGTGTGATTTCTTCTGTTGTATTACCATTAGAAATTGTATATGTCTCACCAGCAACAAGTAAAGGCGAAGACAATACTAAACTTGAGTAGTCTTTAACTGGTGTATATTCAATTATTACATCACCATTTTTATCTATAATTTGTAGAGCATTAGTACCACTTTGACTTTCAGTAAAATAATAAGTTATTGCATTTTGCTCTGAAGTATCACTTATATTTTGTATCATACCTGATGCACCAATAGCCATAATTAATCCACCATTTACCGTAGCACCTCTATCAGTATCAAGAGCAGTATCTGCTCCTTGAGAAGCACCACTTATATAAAGTTCTCCTCCATTCATCTCAAATATTGCGTTTGAATCTACACCATCGCCATTCGAATCAACTGTAATATATCCACCATTAACGTAAATATATGGACTACTTGTAGTTGAAGAAGTTGCGTTTACACCATCATCACTAGCAGTTATATTTATAGTACCATCGTTAAAAGTTACTATTGTAGCTTCAACACCTTCGTAAGATGAAACTATGTTTACATTTCCACCATTTATAATAATTGAGTCTTCAGCTTTAATACCGTCATCACCTGTAGCAACTGTTAAGTCACCACCGTTTATTGTAAGAACTGTATCACTGTTTACTGCATCATCATATGAATCTAAATTAAAAGTACCACCATTTATTATTACTTCATAGCCTTTTAAAGCTTTATAGCTTTCAGTCGTAGTTGTATCTGTTGTTGTTTCTGTTTGTGTTGGCATCTCTCCTGTTGGAGGTGTCATACCTTCTGTTGGTGCTTCACCAGTACCAGTTGGCATTTCACCTGTCGGAGGTGTCATACCCTCTGTTGGTGCCTCGCCTCCTGACATTCCACCTCTCATATTACCACCAAAAACATTTTTCATTAAAATTTGATTTTGAGTATCATCTAAAGATGTAAGTAAAGTTTCAAGTTCTGTATCACTTAAAGCCTCTAAATCACTTATACCAAGAGATGTAAGTGTATCACTATCTAAAGCACTTAAAGTTTCTCTAACCGTAGTAATGTCATAGTTTGGCATAGATGTGATATCAAAAGTTCTATCACCACCACCGAAACCACCTGCACCCATTCCACCGCCACCAAAATTGTTATTTCCAGTTTGAGCAGGAGCATTTGCACTACCTTCATTTGTTATGATATTAAAGTTACCATTATCTATTTGAAGTAAACTTTCAGCTTGAATACCATCATTAGCCGCATTAATAGTAAAATCGCCATTTATAATAGTAACGTAACCTAACCCTTCATCTGTGTTATCAGATTGGAAACCATCATTACCAG
>JBKECM010000036.1:0-31195 GCA_047974615.1 Lachnospirales bacterium | reverse complement strand
AGGAAAAAATTGAAATTATCTTATTGAAAAACTCCCAAATATTTTTTTCTATCCTTTATCAGCACCCTCGCTAGGAGAAGCTGACGCAGAAATTTTGAAAATTTATAGAAAATTAAAAATACTGGGGTTTTTAGAGGTTGCCTTAATATTAATAAAAGGCAAACTTTTCTACTTAAAATTTACTACTAAAGAAAATCTTTTGTTGGACTTTCGACGGTCATTGTCATAAATACAGCCTATTTTAAATTGCTGTTATTTAGCATTAGTACTGCAATATTTAAAACTTATAATTAAAAAAGAAAAATACTTTCTGCCTTAACAAAAAATATTTTTCTATTATACAATTAGTTTGCTAAAATTTCAGTGAAAGCTCTATCGTATAGACTTACAGCCTTACCTAAATCGCTATAAATTTCCATTTTAGACATATCAACTTCAACACTATAACCTTCAGCATTTAAAAGTGCTTCATCTATTATTTCAAGTGTTTCTGAATTTGTAGTAGTGTAACCGATATATTCAGAATTTATTTTTGCATTTTCCTTTTCCATAATAAAGTTTATGAAAGTATGTGCATTTAAAACATTTTTAGCATCTTTAGGTATAACTAAAGAGTCAACCCAAACATTACTACCTTCATCTGGAACGCTATAACCTATGTTTTCGTTTTCTTGTGACATATAAACAGCATCACCAGAATAAACAACGGCATAAGTACCTTCTTCGCCTATCATCTTATCTTTTACACTATCATCAAGATAAGCTTGTACTAAAGGCTTTTGCGCTATAAGCAAATCACGTGCATCTTGTATTTCTGCCTCATTTGTAGTATTCATAGAATAACCTAAATATTTTAGACCAACCATAAGCAAGTCACGACTAGAGTCATACATAAATATTTCACCAGAGTTACTTTTATCAAATAAAACACTCCATGAAGTAGGTTTATCAACTAAACTTTTGTTATAAGCGATACCAACAGTTCCCCACATATATGGAACAGTATATTGATTTTCAGGGTCAAATGACATACCTTTTAAATCTTCTAAAACATAATCGTAGTTTGGAATTAAAGAGTAGTCTAAAGGTTGTAACATATCCTCATTTACTAACTTTTCAATCATATAGTCCGAAGGAATTAATATGTCATAGTTTGAGCCACCAGATTTAATTTTTTGGTACATAGCTTCATTTGAAGCATAAGTTTCATATATAACATCAATTCCAGTTTCATTTTCAAAGTCATCAATAAGACTTTCCTCTATGTAGTCGCCCCAGTTATATATGTATAATTTTTCAGCGTTTTCCTTGCCACAACTACTTAAAACCGTAGCAACGCCAATTAATGTAGATATAAATATTAATTTTTTCAATTTTTTCTCCTTTATTAAAATGTATTTTATAAACTTAATTATCATTTTTTATACCGAGCAATCTCGATAAAATGCAACAAATTCAATAAAAACTCTTTATCAATTCATTTTTTTATTTTTCTTATTTTTACTTATAACGAAGTTATTAAGTATTAAAATTACAATTACAAAAGCAAAAAGCAAAGTTGACAACGCATTAATTTTAGGGTTAATACCACGTCTTGCCATACTATATACAAGTATTGAAATATTACTTACTCCACCACCTGTAGTGAAGAAACTTATAATGAAGTCATCAAGAGATAAAGTAATAGTAAGCATAAGAGCCGAAACTATTGAAGTGCTAAGTTCAGGTAATATTACTTTCATTATAGCTTGTTTTTGTGTAGCACCAAGATCAAGAGCTGCCTCTAGTAAGTTTTTATCTAAACTTTGATACTTTGGTAAAATAGTTAAAATAGCATAAGGTATATTAAATATTATATGGGCAAGCAAAATTGTGAAAAATCCAAGTTGTCCAAAACCAAGTATATTTATAAAAGTGATAAATAAAATCATTAAAGAAATACCAGTAACAATATCTGGATTTAAAATAGGAATATTATTTAAAGTTAAAATCCATTTACGATTTTTATTTTTTAATGCTCCAAGACCGATAACGGTAATGATACCGATAATAGTTGCAACAACGGAAGATACAATAGCAATAATAACAGTATACATAGTGGCTTCAAGTATTTGACTATCTTGAAAAAGTTCAATGTACCATTTAAAAGTAAATCCAGTAAAATTTGCACGTGACTTACTTTCGTTAAAACTAAATATAATCAAAATAAGAATAGGTGCATACATAAAAATCAAAACTAAAAGTAAGTAAATCTTTTGTATTAATAATATTTTTTTATTATTCATTAAAACAATCCACCCCTTTCAGCATTTTCACTTTCAGGGAAAATAATCATAGTAATTAAAATAACAGTAATAATAAGTAAACTTAAAGCAGAACCAAAGTTCCAGTCCCCAACTCTTAAAAATTGTTGTTCTATTAAGTTACCTACTAAAATATATTGTCCACCACCTAGTATATTAGATATAGCAAAAGTAGTAAGAGCTGGCATAAATACCATAGTCGCACCACTTATAACGCCACCTAAAGATAATGGAATAATTATCTTTCTAAAAGTTTGAATCCAAGTAGCCCCAAGGTCACTGGCAGCCTCAATTAAACTTTTATCTAGCTTTCTTAAGACTGTAAATATAGGTAGTATCATAAAAGGTAAAAAATTATATACCATACCAAGCATTACAGCAAAATCAGTATATAGTAACTGCACTTTTTCAAAGCCTAAAAAAGCTAAAAAGCTATTTATAAGACCATTATTTTCTAAAATAGTAAGCCATGAATATGTACGCACTAAAGCATTAAGCCACATAGGAGCAACAAACAAGAATATTAAAAACTCTTTAGTTACAAACTCTTGTTTAGCTAAAATATATGCGATAGGATATCCTATAAGAACACACCACACCGTAGAAAAAAAGGCAAGTTTAACGGATTTAAGAATAACACCTATATATAAAGGATCGATGATTCTTTTATAACCTTCAAGGGTAAACTCCCCAGAAACAGTAAAAGAATAATATAAAACTAAAAGCATAGGTATAACTATAAAGATTACAAGCCATATAGAATAAGGTATAGATAAGTTTTTAATTTTCAAAACTATACCTCCTAAACTTTAGACTTATGCATAATATGTAAAGCATCAGGCTCAATAAAAACACCAACTTTTTTATCCTTAGGTAAATCTGTTGAATGTACTTTCATTGTTGTCTTTTGATTATTGTGCATAATATCCACTATCATCTCATAGTGTACACCTTTAAAAATTATATCGTGAATTTCACCAATATAGTGGCCTTCTTCAATAGTTACAAGGTCTATATCTTCAGGTCGAATTACAACATCAACTTCTTGATTTTCAGCGAAGCCACCATCTATACAGTCAAGTTTTCGTTCAAAAAGTTCAACTAGGCAATCTTTTATCATAATGCCAGAATATATGTTGCTTTCTCCAATAAAATCAGCAACATAAGCATTTTTAGGTTCATTGTATATATCTTCAGCAGTACCCATCTGTTGCACTATTCCATCTTTCATAACGATAATAGTATCAGACATAGTTAAAGCTTCTTCTTGGTCGTGTGTAACATATATAAATGTAATACCAAGGTTTTTTTGCATATTTTTAAGTTCACGTTGCATTTCTTTACGTAACTTTAAATCTAATGCTCCAAGAGGTTCGTCAAGTAGCAAAAGCTTAGGTCTATTTATTAAAGCGCGAGCAATAGCAACTCTTTGTTGTTGCCCACCCGATAAAGATGAAATATCTCTATCGCTAAAACCTCGTAGTTCTACAAGCTCTAGCATCTTTTCAACTTCAACTTCAATTTCTTTTTTATCTATTTTTTTAAGTGTAAGGCCAAAAGCAATATTTTCGCCTACTGTCATATTTGGAAACAAAGCGTATTTTTGAAAAACAGTATTAATAGGTCTCAGATTAGGTGGTAATTTTGTAATATCTTTTCCATCAAATAAAACTTCACCAAAATCAGCGACCTCAAAACCGCCAATAATCCTTAGTGTGGTGGTCTTTCCACAACCAGATGGGCCAAGTAGCGTAATAAAGCTATTTTCTTTTACGGATAAACTAAAATCATTTAATACGTTATTATCGCCATATGACTTAGAAATGTTTTTTAATTCAACAAGTACTTTTTCAGTAGATTCATTGTTCAATTTTCATTGCCTCCTAGGATTTTTATTAAGGTTTTGACACTAAAAAAACAAGACTTTTTTTCGTCCTGTTAAAAAAACATAGTTCATCTTATTTTAATTCATTTTATACAATATGTCAACCTATAACTTATATAGATTTATTATGTAATATTAAGTATATTTTATTACTTTTTTCAAAAAAAACATAGGATTTTTAATTGTTAACAAATTTTTATATAATTTATTATATTATCTACGAAATTTTAAATAAAACTTACCCTTGATAAAAACTGATAAAAATAGTAAAATAAATATAGTAGTCTTTATTATAGAATAAGCAAGGACAAAATTAAAACTTACATATTTTAAAATATTTGTATACATAGGAGGTAATATTATGTCACATAAAAATATAAACTTAGAACTTTTAGATTTTATTTACGAAAGTCCTACACCACATTTTGCAGTGAAAACATTGGCAGAAAAATTATTAAAAGATGGCTTTACTGAATTATTTGAAAAAGATAAATGGTCATTAAATCCAAGTAACAAGTATTTTCTTACAAAAAATGGTACTTCTTTAATTGCTTTTGAAACAGGTTCTGAAAAAGTGTCAGAAAATGGTTTCAACTTAATTGGTGCCCATACAGATGCTCCATGTTTTAAAATTAAGCCAAGTCCAGAAATGGTAACCTATGACCATTATTTAAAATTGAATACAGAAGGCTATGGGGGTGCAATTTTATTTACGTGGCTCGATAGACCTTTAAGCCTTGCTGGAGAAGTTTTTGTGAAAACAAAAACAGGTATGGAAAGCAAGCTTTTAAATATATCAAAACCTATTTTAGTTATTCCAAGCCTTTGTATACACCAAAACAGAGAAGTAAATGCAGGTTATAATTTTAATAAGCAGGTAGATACTTTACCTATTATAGGCTTTGTTAATGATACTTTAGAAAAAGATAATTTTTTACTTGATATTATAGGAAAAGAATTAGAGGTGCAAAAAGAAGATATATTAGACTTTGATTTATTTTTGTATGATAGCTTAAAAGGGCAAATTATAGGCTATAACGAAGATATGTTATCCTCTGCACGTCTTGATGACTTATGGCTTTGTTTTACAGGCTACAAAGCATTGATAAGCTCATCAAAAACTAAAGCAACAAAAGTTTTAATATGTGTTGATGATGAAGAAATTGGCTCAAAAACAGCACAAGGTGGCGACTCACAATTTGTAATGAATACTTTACGTAGAATAACTATTGGACTTTCTGAAAAAGAAGAAGAAGACTTTTTACGTGCTTGTGTAAACTCGAAGATGATTTCAGCCGACTCAGGTCATGGAAAACACCCAAACTACCCTGAAAAATGTGATCCAACATCACCAACTTACCCTAACAAAGGTATGATTATAAAATATACTTCTGGTGCAAGATATGCAACGAATGGAAAAGTTGCAGCAGAAATTATGGCATTAGCAAAGGAAAACAATATTCCTATACAACAATATATAGATCGTTCCGATGCCTTAGGTGGCTCTACAATAGGCCCTATGATGAGTAGCAAACTTACTATCCCTGTATGTGATATGGGTATGTCAATGCTTAGTATGCACTCAATACGTGAAAACGGTGGTGCACTTGACACAATGCATAGTATCGACTTATTTACAAAATTTTTTGGTCAATAGAAAGGTTTAATAAAATAAATGGAATGGATAGAAAGTAAAATAACAACAAATCACGAAAGTGTAGAATTAATATCATTTTTTTTATTAGAAAACAACATTAATGGTTGGTCTGTAGATGATGATATGGAATTTAAAGATTTCATTGAAAATAGAGAAGCAACATGGGATTTTATCGAAGATGAACTTTTAGAACGTAACAACCCCAATGTAATCATAACTTTTTATGTTTCAAAAAATGGTTATGGTGCTGAACTACTTAAAGGTGTAAAAAATTTATTAGAAACAGTAAACAAAAAAGACTTAGACTTTATTTTTGAATATACACTAGAAACAAAAGATGTAGACGAAAAAGACTGGGTTGATAACTGGAAAAAATACTATAAGCCTTTTAAAATTGGTAATGTTGTTGTAAAGCCAACATGGGAAGAATATGCAAAAGAACCTACAGATATAGTACTACAAATAGATCCGGGTCACGTTTTCGGAACAGGTTTACATCACTCAACTGCTATGTGTATAGAACAAGGTCAAAAATATATAACTGCAAATGATGAAGTATTAGATTTAGGTTGTGGAAGTGGTATACTTTCCATAGTAGCATTACTTTTAGGTAGTAAAAATGCCATTGCTGTCGACATTGATGAGAATGCAGAAGCAGTTGCATATAGTAATGCATCACTTAATGATATTACAAAAGATACTTATAAGGTACTTACAGGCAATATTTTAACTGATGATTCCTTAGTTGAAAAAATCAAAAGCAAAAAATATGACCTTATTTTTGCAAACATAGTAGCAGATGTAATAATAAATATTTCTGACTTTGTAAAAGATTGTATAAATGATAATGGCTTTTATATTATGAGTGGTATTATAGATACAAGAGAAAACGATGTAGTTACTAGACTATTAGAACTAAACTTTGAAGTAGTAGAAACACTCCATAAAGAGGGTTGGGTTTGCCTTGTAGCAAGAAAGAAATAGTATGCAAAGATTTTTTATAAATGAAACAAACATAAAAGATAACAAAATATTTTTAGAAGGCGAAAGTTACAATCATATTGTAAAGGTTTTACGTATGAAAATCGATGATATTATTTATCTTTCATATAACAAATTAGACTATATTTCTAAAATAATAGAAATAGAGAAAAACTATGTTAATTTAGAAGTTTTAGAAATAAAAGAAAACGATACAGAACCAAAAACTTATATTCATCTTTTTCAAGGTTTACCTAAACAGGACAAGCTAGAATATATAATACAAAAATCTGTAGAACTTGGAGTTTCTGAGATTACACCAGTAGAAACAAAATTTTGCATAGCAAAAATTAACAAAAAATCAAGTGATAAAGCCGATAGACTTTTAAAAATATCTGAAAGTGCAAGCTATCAATGTGGCAGAGGTATTATACCAAAAGTAAATTCACCTATTAATTTTAAAGAATTATCAAAATTTAATTTTAAAGATAGTATTAATATTGTAGCCTATGAAAAAGAAGAAATTAAAACTTTAAAATCTTTACTTACTGCAAAAAATATTGAAAATAAGAAAATAAATGTGTTTATTGGTAGTGAAGGTGGTATAGCTACAGAAGAAATAGAAACCCTTACTTCACTAGGTTTTGTGCCCATAACTTTGGGTAAAAGAATATTACGTACAGAAACAGCACCATTAAATATTTTAAGCAACATAATTTATGAATTAGAAATGTAGGTACCTATGATTTATTTTGATAACTGTGCCACTACAAAGGTTTCAGAAAACGCACTAAAAGAGTTTAATCGTATAAATGAAAACTTATATGGTAACCCTAACTCCCTTAACCTTATGGGCGTTTGGTCGGAAAACTATGTAACAGACTGTAAAAAAACAATAAGTTCATTTTTAGGTGTAAACTATGATGAACTTATTTTCACTTCAAGTGCAACAGAAAGTAATAATATGATTATTCAAGGTGTTGCAAAATTTCATAAAAATAAAAATCCACACTTTATAACACAAAAAAGTGAACACCCAAGTGTAACTGAAGTATATAGATTTTTAGAAAAAGAAGGCTTTGACATAACATTTCTACCAGTTAACGGTTTGGGTCAAATAGATATTAATGAATTAAGAAATGCAATAAAAAAAGAAACAATTTTAGTTTCTATTATGCATATAAATAATGAAACAGGTGCTATTTTTCCTATTGAAGAAATAGGAAAAACAATTAAAGAAGTTAATAAAAATACCCTATTTCACGTTGACGGCGTACAAGGCTTTGGAAAGTATAAATTTTCTTTAAAACATTCTTTAATAGATTTTTACTCTTTTTCTTCTCACAAAATTATGGGAGTAAAAGGTGTTGGTGGCTTTTACAAAGGTAAAAATATTAATATAACGCCTCTTTTTTATGGAGGACATCAAGAAAACAGTTTACGTCCATCAACAGTGAACGTTTCAGGTATAGGTGCCTTTACAATAGCTACAAAAGAAGCTTTTAGTAACTTAGATGAAAACTACAAAAAAGTTACGATAATTAAAGATAAATTAATTGAACTATGTACAGATGATAATGAAATATACCTAAATGGTTCAGTTGAAAATTTTAGCCCTTTTATTTTAAGTTTATATGTTAAAGATGTAAGAGGAGAAGTCCTTCTGCACGCCCTTGAACTATCAAAAAAAATATTTGTTTCGACGGGAACAGCTTGTAATAATGGCAACAACAACGTACTTAGTACCTATGGCTATGATAAAGAAAGGCTACTTGGCACAATAAGAATAGGTATATCTTACGAAAATACAGTAGAAGAAGCACAACTTTTATGTGAAGAAATTTTAGCACAAATAAAAATATTACGTCTTGTAAAACCTACTAATAAAAAAAGGAAAAAATAATGAAAATTGAAGAAATAAATAGTAAATTAAATGATTATTTTAATAACCATATTACTCAAAATGTTTTACTTATAAAATATGGAGAAATTGCTTTAAGAGGTGGAAATCGTAGACTTTTTGAGAGTAAACTTATTACAAACATTCAAAAAAATCTTAAAGATTTAGAGGAAACTTTTTATATAAAAAAAGAACAAGGTCGTTTTATTTTGATTAACTTAGATGGTGATGTAAACTATGATATAGTTGTACCTCGTGTAAAAACAATTTTAGGTATAGTTGCAATAGCACCTTGTGTTAAAACTTTAAGTAATGACATTGAACATATAAAAAACATTTCTTTGGAAGTTTTTAAAAACAACTATAAAGAAGGTTCATTTAGAGTGTCAACAAAAAGAAGTGATAAAAACTATCCTCTAACATCAAATGATATTTCAAGAGTTGTGGGCGAACATATTTATAATAACGCAAACCAGCCACCTATAAATATGAAAACCCCTGATATGACACTTTACATAGAATTAAGAACACACGTTTATATATTTACAGAACTTATAAAAACTTTTGGTGGTTTACCAAGTGGTTCATCTGGAAAGGGTGTACTCCTTTTATCCGGTGGTATAGATAGCCCAGTTTCAGGCTTTGTAATGGCAAAAAGAGGCGTTGAAATTGTAGCAGTATACTTTGACTCACCACCTTACACTTCTGAACGAGCTAAACAAAAAGTTATTGATTTAGCAAAAAGACTTGACGATTTCACAGGTACAGTTAAATTATATGTCATACCCTTTACTGAAACACAACTTTTTTTATATGAAAACGTACCAGATGAAAAGTTGACTATACTGTTAAAACATACAATGATAAAAATATCTACTATGATAGCCGAAAAAGAAAAAGCATATGGCTTAATTATGGGTGACTCTGTAGGTCAAGTAGCATCACAAACTATGCTAAGTATAAATGCAGTTCAAAGTGCAACCCATCTACCTATTTATAGACCTTTATCCGGTATGGACAAACAAGAAATCGTTGATTTAGCAACAAAAATCGAAACTTTTGAAATATCTGCACGTCCATACGAAGACTGTTGTACAGTTTTTGTTCCAAAATCACCAGAAACTAAGCCAAAACGTAATATTATTGAAAATATAGCAAGAAGACTTGAAGATGGCATTTCACCCTTAATTGAAACAGCCGTTGAAAAAGCCGAAATTATCACTTTTTAGTATTTTTTACATTTTTTTAACTAGAAAAGGTACCAATAAGCCAAAAAATATTGACATTATTAGTACCTACTGTTAAAATTGAATTGTAATACATGCACTTAAATTCTTAAGCACAATTTGAACTATGAATTCATATTTTGTTTAGTCTTGTAGTGTGACTAGCTAAAGGTTTGTTACCGCAAATCTTTGGCTTTTTTTATTAAAACACCCTTTTTTTGTTTTAATAAAAATAAAATATTACTTTTCATAGTATCTCCTTCTTTTACTAGCTAGCAAAAAATACTGATGTAGAATCTTCTTCACTGCTTATAGAATTACTGTAGTTTTCTAAAAGCTTTTGTGTAAGTTTTTGTGTATAAGATGTAGTATCTACACTAGTTGTTGACGTTGTGCTATCTTCATCTTCAGTTTCGCTATCTTCATCTTCATCTATAATATAGTCAGCTATATTAATAGTTGATGAGCTTAAAGAAGTAGTAGATTGCATTTGAGCCATCATTTCTGCTTGTTCCTCAGGTTTGTTGTGCTTTGGTGGTTTTAATTTTAAAGCGTTGTTTTCCATTAAACTAGAAACTTCACTTTCATTTAAAACACCATCTTCATCGCTGTCATACTCCGTCATAATAGAGTCAGCATCTAACTCAACGCCGTACTCATCTGTAGAATATGATGCATAAGAAGAAAGCTCTTCAGAATCCCAGCTACCATCACTATTTGTATCAACTTGCTCATTGATCTCTGGTGGTTTTTCAGGTGGTGGTCCTTGTGGTGGCTTACCAGCACCTCCTACTTTTTGATCTTCTGTGCTCTCGCTTGAAGTTGTAGTTTTTGAAACGCTACCCTTTAAGCTTGAAGTTGAATAATAGCTTAATAAACTTGAACTTGAACTTGTAAGACTGCTAATACTCATATTTTCCCCTCCTTTCATTTATGCAATATTACAATATAATATTGCGATTATGTATTACTTCATAAGTATATAATAGAAAACTTAAACGAAACTTAAATTTCAATTAGTTTCTACAACTTGCCTTTTAGAATTGGCTAGTAAACTCTAATGCAACGTTGCCATATTCGAAATACTTTGTTATGCAGAGTTCCAAGATTTTTATTTTTCATTTTTAATGAAAAAAAATATAACTAAATATGAATAAAGTTATATTTTTTAAAATTATTAAGTTATATTTTAAATACTAACTTTCTCTTATATATACTTTATTAAGTATACCTAAAAGTTCGTTGCTATTTTCTTTACCAACAGAATTTATAATTTTTTTTGTTGCAAGGTCATAATATTTTTTAGCTAAGTCCATAGTAGCCTTAACGCCATTTAAACGATGCACCTCACCTATTATTAAAGTAATATTTTCCAAAGAAAAATCTTTATTAATTAATTCTTTTAACTCAGGTTTTTTACTAAAAGTATGTATTAAAGGGTAAGTTATTACTCCCTCTTTTAAATCTTTTATAACTAATTTTTTTGCTTTTTCTTCTTCACCACCATAATCCAAACAGTCATCAACCATTTGAAAAACAAGTCCCATATAGTAGCCAGCTCTACCTAATCTCTCGGATATTTCATCACTTTCTTTAAGCTCAACACCGACAGCATACATAGATAGTGAAAAAAGTGCGGCTGTTTTACCAGCTATAATGTTTCTATAATCATTATATGTTAAATCAAAATCCATATTATGTTCAAGTTGAAAAGCTTCACCAGCACAAATAACTCCAACAGCTTTAGAAAAGTACTCCATATTTTTTATAGAGTTGTTTGATATTAAAGTAAAGCATTTAGTAAAAAGATAATCACCTGCAATAACTGCTACTTTTTTACCATATTTACTTTGAGTGCTTTCAATGCCACGTCTAAGGGGTGCATCATCTATAACATCGTCATGTACAAGTGTAGCAAGATGTAACAGTTCTATAGCTGCACCAATGTTTATGACCTTTTCTATAGTCTTATCATCAAAATTATTATTTTTATTAAATAAAGCTATAGCAGTTTCTATAACTACTTTAGCTCTAACAAATTTACCTTGTGCTTTAGCCAAATCTTCCATAACAGGCTTAAGCACTTTAGGAGCTGAACTTAATATTAAAGTCATTTTCTCTTTAACATCATTTAAATATTTTTCATTCTCTAACATAAACTTCTCACAATGTTCTTTTCATTTTAATTTTTTATTATCTAACTTGATTTCAACTCATTATAGTCGTATTTCATAACATAGCCTTTACCAGTATCAGTCATCATTTTTTTAGTTATAAAAGAACCGTTATTAGTTCCAGGTACAGTTATTTTACCAAAAATAGGAACATTAACCGTTAAGGACATACCTGCAAGATCATTTGCCACAGCAAACTTTGTATTATAATTCAAATCTACAGGTTGCCATGATAAACTAGCACCAGACATAATATTTGAAATACTATTATCAATATTAAAAGCATAATCGTAGCTTAAAAACATTTCATTACCATGACTATCCGTAGTAACAGTACCAATAATCCAATTTTCATCACTTGGATTACTTTTGTTTTCAGCTAAAGTTACTACATTTAATTCAGTATGTTTTTTCACTTCATCAATAAAAGCAGACTCACTAATATCAACTAAATCTACGCCTTCCATTTTCAATGTGTTTTTAGCCAAATTTATACTTTGCATAATTTCTTCAGCTTCAGCTTTTTGTCTAAAGCCTAAGGCATCGTAAACCATAGGTGCTACTCTAATAACACCAACAGTAGACAAGATACCGATTATTCCTATAACAACAACAAGTTCTACTAATGTAAAACCTTTTCTTTTCATATTCATAAATAAATCACCCATATTTTTTATATTTTATTATATTCTTTACCCATATTTTTGTTAATATTTACTTTATTATAAATAATATTCACTTAAAAAATTTTAAGTGAATATTATTTTGATAAACTATAGTTTATTCATTATAAACATACCATTTTCTTACTAACGGTATTTTTTTCCAAATCTTTTTGAACCAAGGCATTAAGTAGTAATCGAATGAGAAAGTATGACCAGTACCACCTATAGATATTAAAGCTATACCAGCAGTAAAGTACCAAATAATTTCTTTTGAAGCCATACCAGACATATAAATCATAATACACATAACAGCAGACCAAATACCAGCAATAGAAGTAAATAAACCAGCCATTAAAAGTAAACCAACAATAACCTCAGAAATAATCATAAAACCTTGGAAATATGGTGCTATAGGTATAATGAAAGTAGCCATAGACCAATCAACCATAGGTTGTAATAACGAAGGAACAGCAAGACCTTGACCAGTTAAAGCAAAGCCCTCGATCGTATGGAATATTTGTGGTACAACACTTTCAGCAACCCAAGGTGAAGCAGACGTAACACCGTCAGGAAGTTGTTCAGCAGGAATACTAAAAATAAACACATTTTTAGGGTCAATAATCATTTTTTCAAGTTTAATGATACCTTCTGAGAACCACATTAAACCAACAAATAATCTAAGTGGAACAGACCAAAAAGTTGGAGATGTGTTAGAAAAATGACCACCTACAAAAGAACGGTTGTGATGTATTCTAGTAAATTCGTGTTGGATATAGTTCCAAACTTTTGCCCAACCCATAACTTGTAAGAAATATACAATATTAATAAAATGCTTAGCAAACATAGCAAAGAAACTAGGCATACCAAACTTTTTAGTATGTGTACCAACATAACAAACACCATATCTACCACCGATACAAACCATCATACCATGGAAAGCAGGTTTATAAGCTTTTTTAGTACCTGTACCAGTTAAATCAACAAGTAAGTTATGTGCAGCATTTGAAGATGAATGTTCAGCGTTTTCAACCATTTGAGGTACGGCTCTTTCTTCACCCTCTGGAGTAAAGAATAAATTATCGCCTACAACATAAACGTTTTCTTTTCCAACGTATTGTAAAAATTCGTTTGTTTCGATACGGTTTCCACGAACAACTTCAGCACCTTTACCACTAGTTTTAACAACTTCCGAGCCTTCAACACCAGCAGCCCAAACAACAGTACAAGTAGGAGTTTTAACTTCTTTGTTATCCACAGAAGTAACGAGATAATCTTCACCAACTTCAAGTACACGAGCATTATATGAGAAATTAATTCCCATTTTAATCATACGTTTTTCAGCCTTAGCAGCCTCTTTTTCAGGTAAAGCGTTGCAAATTCTAGGTAACATATCAACAACAGTCATAGTAACTTCATTTTTGTCAATATGATATTGACGGCATACTTCTGGCATCCATTCAGCAAGCTCACCGATAAGCTCAACACCAGTAAAACCACCACCAACAACAACGAAAGTTAAAAGTTTTTTACGTTCTTCTACATTTGTTGTAAGTTCAGCTTTACGAAACGTAGCTAAAAAGTGTTCACGTAATCTTATAGAATCATCAAAAGACCAAAGTGGGAAAGAGTTTTCCTCTGCACCTTTAGTGCCAAAATATGTAGGTTTTGAACCAGACCCTACTACTAAATAGTCGTATTCATATGTTTTATCACGACCAACTAATTTGTTTTCATCAAAATTCATTGCAGTAATTTCATCAAGTATAACATCAACGTTTCTACCATCAAAAATTTGCTTTAAATTCATTTTAATTGATTCTTCTTCAACACGACAACAAGCTACTTCGTGTAACTCCGTTAACATAGTGTTGTAAGGGTTTTTGTCGATAAGAGAAATTTTAACTTCTCCAGCTTTTGTTTCTTTTTTAAGTTTCTTTTCTAAGTGTTTAGCTGTTAAAACACCAGCATAACCACCACCAAGAATAACAATATTCTTTGCCATTAATTCTTATTCCTCCATAAAATTGTATTCAATCTATTATAACTTAATGTTAAGTTTATATCAATAGTTTTTTATCGAAAATTGTATATAAAATTAATAACGTAATAAAAAAACTTGAATTTGTTACAAAACATTAAAAGTTATCAAAGCTTCTTTCGCAGAATTTTGCTCTGCCTCTTTTTTAGATTTACCTTGACCCTTACCCAAAAGTTTATCATCATGATAGACTTCAACAAAAAAAACTTTATTATGGTCAGGCCCCGACTCATCAATGATTTTATATATAATAGGCACTTGAGAATATCCTTGAATATGCTCTTGTAGTGCAGTTTTATAATCTGAAGTTTGAAAAGTTTTAAAGTTTTTTCCTACTTCTTCTCTAAGTAAATTAATAATAACTTTAGATGCATCAGTATAATTTGAGTCTTCATAAATAGCCCCAAAAACTGCTTCCATACAGTCAGCTAAAACTGAATCTCTATTATTACCTTTAGATAAAATTTCACCCTTTGACATTTTAATATACTTATCAAGAGTAAGTTTTCTAGCAATCTTTGCTAAAGAAGGCTCACAAACAAGACTTGCACGAAGTTTTGTAAGATCACCTTCTAACATATTTGGAAACTCATGAAAAAGATAAGTACTCATAGAAAGCTCAAGTACAGCATCGCCTAAAAATTCAAGTCGTTGATTACTTTCAATAGGTTTTTCTTTTTTTTCGTTTATAGCAGAAGAATGATTGAAAGCCTTAACCAAAATATTAATATTTTTAAAGTTGTAATTTAATTTTTTTTGTAACTCAGTGAACATAACTACCTCTACAAGTTTTTTGATACATAATCAACAAGATTGCCTACAGTTTTGATTTCCTTAGCATCATTTGAAGTTATCTCAATATCAAATTCTTCTTCTATCCTTATAGTAATTTGAAATACTTCTAAAGAATCTAAATGTAAATCTTTTTCAATTTCTGTATCAAGTGTAATTTCACCAATACTCAATTTAGTTTCATCAGAAATTATTTCTCTAATTTTTTCAAACACCATGTTAGCACCTCAAAAGCTTAAAGTACATCTTGTACATTTTTAGCTATTTTATTTATTATGTCTTTTTCTTTAAATTTTAAACATTGATTTATAGCACCCTTAAAAGCTCTTGCATCTGAACTACCATGAGCTTTTACAACAAGTGAATTTAAGCCTAAAAATGGTGCACCACCTATTGTTTTATAATCAAATTTTGCTCTCATATTGTTTAATGCACCCATAGATAACAAAGCACCTATTTTATATAAAAATTTTTCAGTTAAGCTTTCTTTTAAAATATCAGTAAACATTTTTCCAAGACCTTCAAAAGTTTTTAAAACGACATTACCTACAAAAGCGTCAGCAACAACAACATCAACACCTTTTAAAGGTATATCTCGACCTTCAACATTACCGATAAAATTTAAAGAGCTATTTTTAAGTAATTCGTATGTAGCTTTAACTTGTTCATTACCCTTTGTTTCTTCTTCACCAATGTTTATAAGACCAACCGTAGTATTTTCTTTATCAAACATTTCTTTATAGTATACATACCCCATTTGAGCAAACTGCAATAAATTTTCAGGCTTAGCATCAACATTTGCACCACAGTCAACAAGTAAAGTATATCCTTTTTTTGTAGGTAAAGTAACACCTAAACAAGGTCTTTTTATACCTTTAATTCTACCTATAATTAAAGTTGACCCCGTAAGCAAAGCACCAGTATTACCTGCAGAAATTATAGCATCAGCACGACCTTCTTTAACAAGATTTAATGCAACTACCATAGAAGAATCTTTTTTTTCTTTTATAGCAACAGTAGGTTGTTCACAGTTTTCAATAACACTTTGTGAAGGTATAATTTCTATTTTATCCTTATTATATTCATATTTTGCTAATTCACTACTTATAGCAACTTCATCACCAACAAGTAATGCCTTAAAATCCATTGTTTTAAGAGCATCAATAGTTCCTTTAATTATTTCAAATGGTGCATTATCTCCACCCATTGCATCTATAGCTATTTTTGCACTCATTTTCCACCTCATATTTTAATTTAATTTCCTATCCTTTTATTATAAAATATTTTCTATAATTTTTCAAGTACTGTATAAGGTTTTTTCTTGTGGTAATACTATATATGGAGGTGTTAAAATATGAATAAAAACGATTATGACAAAAGACAACCTAGAAAAAAAACTAACTTTTTAAAAGATAATGGTTTAGTTATTGGTTTATATGCTGTAGTAGGTGCTTTAGTAGTTACAGCAGGTGCCCTAACAGTAAAAAATCTTAATTTAACTTCAAAGTTAGAACCTATGGAAAGCACACAAGAAGAATATGTGCAAAAAGAAATATTAGAGGACAGCTCTCCTGTTAGTGGTACAGACACAAAAAGTTATCTTGAACAAGAAACTGGAGATATAGGTATTGCTGTAAACTCAAATGTGGCAAACGTTATTGAAAGCACAAAAACAAACGAAGTTTCAGTAGTTGAAACTGAAACAACAGCAAAAAAAGAAGAACCAGAAGCAACTGAACCTACAGAAAATAATACAAATAAAGAACAACAAGAACAACCTTTAAATGAAAACGTAGGTGAAGAAAGTAAAAAGCAAAACAACGAGGAAAATTTAAAACAAATAGAACTTGAAGATGATTCAAGCGAGAATTATGAAGACGAAGTTGACCTTGAAGTAACTGATAATGAAAAACAAACCATAATAGAAGAACTAGTACCTACAAACAATACTGCTTTATATAGAGCCTTTAGTGATGATAGTACTATGGATTGGCCTATACAAGGCGAAGTCCTTATGGCTTATAGTAACAAGTTAGTATATGATCAAACTTTAGAACAATATAAAACAAACGACACTCTTCGAATAAGTGCGAACTTAGGTGATAAAGTAGTTTCAAGCTTTGACGGAGAAGTAATAGAAACTGGGAACTCATATAACGAAGGTTACTATATTAAAATATCACATGGAAACGGTTGGACATCAACATATTCACAACTTGATAAAAGCTTTTTTGTGGCTAAAGGTGATACAATAACAAAAGGTCAAGAAATAGGTCAAGTATCAAACCCAACACGTAGATATAGTACTTTAAATAACCATTTAGGTTTTAAAGTTACAAAAAATGACGAAACAATAGATCCAACAACTATTTTAGTAAAATCAAATTAAATAAATTCTTAAAAATGTATGTAAATTATTTTACTACATTTTTTTTATGAAATTATTAAAAGAAATTTGCCAATATGACCTTGTTATATATATATAAGTTTGTTATAATAAATGAATTACTATTTAAAATTAATTTCATATTGGAGGGTGCTATGTTAAAAGAAAAATGGAATCTCGATGTGCTTTATACATCTATAGAAAGCAAAGAGTATAAAGATGATAAACTATCTTTAGAACGTACTATTAATGAATTAAACGTATTTATGCAAAAGGAAATTGCAAATCTTTCAAATGCTGAGGGTTTAAAAGAATTTATTAAAAGAGTTACAGATATTGAAAAATATAGAAAAACAATGACTTATGTACACCTATATCTTTCTACACATTCAACAGACGAAATACATTTAAAAGAATCTGAAAACTTAGTTAAATTAAATAACAACTCTACAATTTATTTAACACTTTTCAAAAAATATGTAGCACACATCGAAAATTTAGATGAAATCATTGAAAAAGAGGAATTTTTAAAAGAATATTCCTTATTTATAAAAGAAACAAAAGAACAAAGCGAATATGCTCTAAGTGAAGCAGAAGAAATTTTATTAGCAAAACTTAAACAAAGTGGTAGTTTTGCTTATACAAAATTACGTGATAGCTACATATCCTCTTTACTTGTAGATGTAAATGTAAAAGGCGAAACAAAAAAAGTAAACTTTCCTGCTTTAAGAAATATGGCTTTTTCACCAAATTTGGAAGAACGTAAAGAAGGCTATACAAAAGAAATTGAACATTTAGGTAAAATAGAAAAAACTATAGCAGCAGCTTTGAACGGTATAAAAGGAGAAGTTATAACTGAAGCTGAAACAAGAGGTTATTCTTCACCTTTAGACTATACTTTAAAATCTCAAAGAATGGATCAAAAAACTTTAGACACAATGCTTAAAGCAATGACTAACTTTTTACCAGAATACGAAAGATATTTTTTGAAAAAAGCAGAACTTCTAGGTCATAAAAATGGTTTGCCTTTCTACGACTTATTTGCACCTATAGGCAGCAATTTGACATATACTTACGATGAAGCCAGCCAATATATTGTAAAATCTTTCGGTGAATTTTCAGAAGAACTAGGTGCTTTTGCTGACCATGCTTTTAAAAATCAATGGATAGATGCAATACCTTATGAAAATAAAAGAGAAGGTGCTTTTTGCTCTAACGTAAATCAAATAAAAGAAAGTAGAATTTTAAGCAACTTCGGTGGTGATTATAGTGGTCTTACAACTTTAGCCCACGAATTAGGACATGGTTTTCATGGACATTGTTTAAAAAATGAACCACCTATTAACTGTAGATATCCTATGCCACTCGCAGAAACAGCATCAATTTTTTGTGAAACTATAATAAAAAACAATGCTTTAAAAACTGCTACAAAGGAAGAAAAGCTATTTATTTTGGAAAACTCCCTTCAAGATAGTAGCCAAGTTATAGTTGATATCTTATCAAGATTTTTATTTGAAGACAAAGTTTTTAAAGGTCGTGTAAATGGCAGTTTGACTCCAAATGAGTTAAACAACTTTATGTTAGAAGCTCAAAAAGAAACATATGGAAAAGGCTTAGATAGTGAACATTTACATAAATATATGTGGATAGTAAAAGGTCATTATTATAGTGCCGGCAGAAACTATTATAATTTCCCTTATGCTTTTGGTATTTTATTTGCAACAGGAATTTATGCAATTTATGAAAAAGAACCGGAAGGTTTTATAGAAAAATATAAAAAATTATTAAGAGATACAGGAAAGATGTCCATATATGAAGTAGGAAAATCTATAGGTTTAGATTTACATGATATCAACTTCTATAATAATAGCCTTGCAGTAATCAAAAGAGAAATTGATGAATTTGTAAGTCTATAATATTGATTTTACTATAAGGTAACCTCTAAAAACCCCATTATTTTTAATTTTCTATAAATTTTCAAAATTTCTGCGTCAGCTTCTCCTAGCAGAAACACGCTGTTATGCGTTGTCGAAGCTTTCTTGAACTGTTTAAAATTTAAAAGAAAATTAAATCAAGCGAGTTTTTAGAGGTCACCATAAGTCTAAGGTGCTGTAGTGCAACTTGCTATGCTAGTTGTAAACTAGAACGAAACCCCAAACCCTTGATACTACATATAAGATGAATTGGCAACGTTGCAAAATTCATGAAATGGCAAAAATGCTCCATTTCTACATTTTTTGTCAAAAGCCGCAAAGCCGTTGTTTTGCTATGAAGATGGATTTTTCTATATTTTGCAATGAATCCAATTACGCTCTATTAAAACAAAAAAAGTGCCTAAGCACTTTTTTTTATATTTTCTGTGATGTAGTTTTGACTACTTATTTATATTATTTAAGTTGCTTTTATATACTATGTTCTGCAACCTAAATTCATTATACTACATATATTTGATGTATGTGTGTAGAAAATGTGATAAATTAGTGAAGTTTTTAATTTGAATTATCTACCTCAATATTATTGTAATTTCCACTTTGTATATTATAAAAAAGACTGCAATATTACATCATTTCTGTAAAGAATTTAAAAGTCAATAAAGAAAAAACTATTATTAAGACAACTAGCACAGAAATATGAGGCTTATAAATAACCTCTTTTTTCTATCATTTATAAGCACCTTATTATTCCTGCAATTTTACAATAAAAAATTACTAGTAATAATTTTCAATTTAACCTTTTGGTATTTATTTTACTTAATTTTTGTTGTGTTTTCAAACTGCAAACATAAACTATCTAAAAGCTCGGTAAGGTCTAATGTATAATCACTTTTATTATCATCTTCTTTATCATACTCTAAATTTTCTAAAACTTTAACTTCAAAAGAATCTTCACCATATTTGTTCCAATCATCTTGTAACTCCTTACAACTATGATTATTTGCATTTAGACGAAAAGTATAACTGTTTAAAGTAGCTTTAGTGTTTTGAGAATAGCCAATATAATGTTTTTTTATTACTTTACAATAAAAAGAATAAACACCCATATCTTTTTTTGTATTCATATACTGAAAAACCAAATCTTTTCTTTTCTGTTTATCCATAGTTATTTACCTTTTTTCTTATGTACTTGACGAATTGTCTTTTTCTTAGGTCTAAAAGTATCTTTACTACTATCTTTTTTAGAAGAACCCTTGCTTTTTTCTTTATTATACGAAGAATTTTTATAAGAACGTGGTCTTATTAAAGCTTTTTCATCAAAGCCTATTAAATCATCTCGACCAGCTTTTTTTAAAGCTTTATATACAAGCTCATAGTTTTGAGGTAATCTAAATTGCATTAAAGCACGTTGCATAGCTTTTTCTTCTTTAGTCTTTGGAACATAAACCTTTTCATTTGTAAAAGGGTCTTTTTCTGTATAATAGATACAAGTGGACAAAGTTGCAGGTGTAGGATAAAAATCTTGTACTTGCTCTGGCGTATGCTTTAAATCTCTAAGATATTCAGAAAGTTCAATGGCAGCATCTAAAGTAGAACCGGGGTGAGAAGACATAAGGTAAGGAACAATATATTGCTCTTTGCCTAATTTTTCGTTTATCTTCTTAAACTTATACACAAATTTTTCATATACATCTTTTGTGGGCTTGCCCATATGTTTTAGTACTTTTTCAGAAATATGCTCAGGTGCAACTTTAAGTTGACCTGATACATGATGTTCACATAGCTCATTAAAAAAAGTATCATCTTTATCATGTATCAGATAATCATATCTTAAACCAGAACGAACAAAAACTTTTTTAACTCTAGGTAGTTCACGTAGTTTTCTAAGTAATTTCAAATAATCATTATGGTCTATTTTAAGTTGACTACAAGGTTTAGGTGATAAACATTTTTTATGAGTACACGCACCTACACCATCTGGCTCTTGTTTTTTACAAGCAGGAAATCTAAAATTTGCCGTAGGGCCTCCAACGTCATGGATATAACCTTTAAAATCTTCCTCCCATACCATCTTTTTAGCTTCTTCAATTATAGATTTATGGCTTCTAGCTTGTACAGAACGGCCTTGATGAAAAGTTAGTGCACAAAAATTACAATTACCAAAACAACCTCTATTAGATATTAAAGAAAACTTAACTTCTGTAATAGCAGGTATTCCTCCATCTTTTTCATACATAGGGTGATAATTTCTCTCATAGTTTAAGTTATATACACTATCAAATTCACTCGTAGTTAAAGGTGGCATTGGAATATTTTGTACGACATACTTCTTACCATAATTTTCTATTAAAACCTTTGCAGTACCATATTCGAGATTTTCAAACTGTAACTTATAACTTTCCCCATATTTATCTTTATCTTTTTTAACATCACTATATGTTGGTAATTCTATATAGTCATATATATTTGCTTTATCAGTTGTTATATAAGACGTACCCTTTATAAAAGTTATATCCTTTATAGACAATCCACTTTCAAGGCTTTCAGCTATTTCAACTATAGGTTTTTCACCCATACCATATACCAAAAGGTCAACTTCTGAATCTATCATAATAGAAGGACGCACTTTATTGTCCCAATAGTCATAGTGAGAAAATCTTCTTAAAGAGCCTTCAACACCACCACCTATAATAGCAACTTCAGGGTAAGCCTCACGAATGAGTTTTGAATACACAATAATAGGGCGGTCAGGGCGTAAAAAGCCTTTGCCACCCGGTGAATATAAGTCTTGTTTTCTTCTGTTTTTACTTACAGAATAGTGGTTAACCATAGAATCAATATTCCCTCCGGAAATAAGGAAAGCGAGTTTAGGTTTACCAAACATCATAAAATCTTGTGTGTTTTCAAAACGTGGTTGAGGTATAATACCAACAGTAAACCCACGACTTTCTAAAACTCTACATATTATTGTTGAGCCAAAACTTGGGTGGTCAACATAAGCATCTGCTGTAACCATAATAAAATCAAATTCTGGACAACCATTATTTTTATAGTCCTCAAGATTTGCAATTAAAAAACTCATAACTCCTCTTTCTTTACAGGGAAATACTAATATCTATATCTTTACCTATATTTTCATAAACCATATTTAAGATTTTTAAAAGCTCACTTTCAGTAATTAAAAAGTTTCTAGCTATTTCATTCATAAAAAGTTCTGTATAAAGCTTAGATATTCTACTTTCTTCTTCAAAAGTTGTTTCTATATTTGATAAAATCTTGCTTTGAAAAGACATTTGCTCAAGTTTATATTGATTTATTTTATCTTTCAAAATTTCATCATTTTGTATTTTTTTACGTAAATTTATATATTCAAGATAAGTATCGCTATTACAAAACTTATCAGAAATATCTATAGATAATTTTGCCAATTCGTCTTTCATAACTTAACTCCTTAAACTTATACTTCCATAATAATAGGTAAAATCATTGGACTTCTTTTTGTTTTTTTCCATAAAAAGTCACGTAATCCATCACGAATTACATTTTTTAAAAAATTCCAATCACGTATTGCATTAAGGTCACAATCTTCAATAGCATTGTTTATAACCTCACGAGCTTCCTCCATAAGGTTTTCAGACTCACGAACATAAACGAATCCACGTGATATTACTTCAGGACCACTTACGACAACACGAGCAGCTTTATCTATACCGATAACAACAACCATAAGTCCATCTTCTGACAAATGTTTTCTATCACGTAAAACAACACTACCAACGTCACCTACACCGATACCGTCAACGAAAACACGACCAGAAGTAACAGAACCATTTACTCTAGCCCCATTTCTGTCGATTTCAAGTACATCACCTAAATTCATAACGAAAACATTTTGCTTTTTAGTACCTAAAGCTATTGCAATTTCTTTATGAGCATTTAAGTGTTTATACTCACCGTGTACAGGCATAACATATTCAGGTTTACAAAGGTTATGCATAATCTTTATTTCTTCTTGTTTAGCATGTCCAGACACGTGTATATCCATAACACCTTCATAGATAACTTCAGCACCACGACGTAACAATTCATTTATGACTTTAGTAACTGTTTTTTCATTACCGGGAATAGGAGAAGCTGATATAACGATTTTATCATTAGGTAAAACTTCTACAAGTCTATGGTCAGACATAGCAATTCTTGATAAAGCACTCATAGGTTCCCCTTGTGAACCCGTTGAAACAATAACAACCTTCTCAGGTTTATGCATATTTAAATCTTTAGCATCAATAAATATTTCTTCTGAACATTCAATATAGCCTAGCTCACGAGCAGTTTTTATAGAATTTACCATAGAACGACCCAGTATACAAACTTTACGTCTTTGTGCCTCAGCACATTTTATTATATGTTCAATTCTGTGAATATTACTTGAAAAAGTAGCAATTAAAAGACGTTGTTTTTTTGAATTTTCAAAAATATTTTTTATTATTTCACCAACGCTACGTTCACTCATAGTGAATCCTTTGCTTTCAACGTTAGTACTTTCGCAAAGTAAAAGTTTAACACCTTGGTTACCAAGTTCAGCAAAACGTCCAAGATTTATAACCTCACCTCTTATAGGTGTATGGTCAATTTTAAAATCTCCAGTATGGATAATGTTACCAATAGGTGTGCTAATAGCTAAGGCACACGCATCGGCTATAGAGTGGTTAACGTTTATAAACTCAACTCTAAAACAGCCAGCAGCAACAGTATCTCCCGGTTTAACAGTTCTAAGATTTGCCTTTAAACCGTGTTCTTTTAATTTGTTGTTAAGTAAACCGTTAGTTAAAGGTGTACCAAATATTACAGGAATATTTAATTTTTTTAATAAATAAGGAACACTTCCTATATGGTCTTCGTGTCCATGAGTTAAAAACAAAGCTCTAACTCTTTCTGCATTTTCTTGTAAATATGTGAAATCTGGAATTACAAGGTCAATACCTAAAAGGTCTTCATCTGGAAATGCAATACCACAGTCAACTATAACTATATCATTACCATATTCAAAAACGGTAATATTTTTACCAATCTCTTGTAAACCTCCAAGAGATATAACTTTTAATTTTTTCTTACTTGCCAAAATTTTCCTCCTTAAAAATTCTATAACTGTATAAAATTTTGTTAGTCCTTTTTCTATTTGACGTAATTAAAATTACCTCAACTTAGTAAAATAATTTTATTTACGTCAAATTTTCACACAAAGAAACAAACCTATTAAAAATAGGCTACAGTTAAAGATATCTACATAGTTTCGACCTATTTGCTTTACATAAAACAAATACGGTTAAATAGTTTTATAAATATATTCGTTTTCCTAAAAAAACTACAGAACATCACATTTAGCTTTGTTCATTTATTTATGTAAATAAGCTAATTTTTCATTTTTAATAAAAATCAACAAATATGGTGTATTCTCATATTATTACATAAATTTATACTTTTAATACATAAATGTATTGGTATTAATGAAATTTTGTTATGCTTTGCATACCAAAACCAGTAAAAACTAGCAGGTGCAGGACTTAACAAAGCATTGCTTGGTGCTTTGCCATACTTTGTTAACTAGCACCTTGACTTTTTTCTTTTTCATTATTAATAAAACCTACAAGAAAAAAAATTTTGCTTGTAGGTTTTGTTTAAAAAATTATACTATTCGTCACCTAAACTTATATCAAAATCTTCATTGTCATTAAAAAGTTTTGCAACAGTAGCAAATTCTTCTTCATCTTCAACTACGTCAAATACTGACTCATCGCCAACAACTTCAACTTCTTTAAAAATTAAAGCTTCAGATTGCTCTTCGTCTTCTTCATCAAAATCTGTATCAACAACTAAAATGTAGTTAAAATCGTTATAACTAAGTGCATCAACGATAATAAAGTCATGTTCGTTACCGTCTTCGTCCACCATAGTAATCACTTCTAATTCATCATCAAAATCTTCATCAAATGGTACGTTATTTTCTGCCATTTAAAAATCCTCACTTTCTTAATTTAAAACATCTTTATTTTTGTTTTTATTATAAAAATCCAAATAACTTTGCAAAATAAATGAACTTGCAATTTTATCGATATTATTATTTTTTTCTTCTATATTAAAATCCATATCAGCCATAACTCTTAAAGCTTGATTTGTAGTAAATCTTTCGTCTTGTAAGATAACTTCCACTTTTTTGAAATACTTCTCAAGCTTATCTAAAAAAAGTCTAGTATAAACACAACGTTTACCTTCAGTATTGTCTAAGTTTTTAGGCAATCCCAAAACAATATGCGTTATACCTTCAGCCTTAATAATTTCTTTTATATCTTTCATAATAGGCTTATAAGCCTCATCACCATTTTTAACTAAAACGCTATAAGGCGATGCAATAATGTTAAGTCTATCAGAAAGTGATACACCAACATATTTTTCTCCATAATCCAAACCTAAAAATCTCATTATAGATTATTTAAGTATTGAACTATAATGGACTCAAGAAGCTCATCACGTTCAAGTTGCATAATAAGACTACGTGCATTATTATAGCTTGTGATATAAGTAGGGTCACCAGATAAGAGATAGCAAACAAGTTGATTAGCTGGATTATATCCCTTTTCTGTTAAAGCTATATTAACTATTTTTAATATTTCTTCAGGTTTCTTCTGTGGCACAATGCTAGAATTAAAAACTTGAGTATGTTGCATTTTTTCCTTATCCATAAATATCACCCTTTTCTCATAAAATTTATATAAACACACATAATTAGCAGTAATTTATATGTATATTATAACTTATTTTTTAAGAAAAAGCAAACAATTAATTGTTACAATTTTTTGTAACAATTAAAACAAAAAATCTGAAATAACAACTTTTAAATTGTATATTTCCCAAAAGCATAATTGCTACAACCATCTGTAATATTTACATTAACAAAAGTATTTTGAGTTTCTAAACCTTCAAAATTAACTTTAATATAATTTTTACTATGTCCTTTTGATATCTTGCCATCACATTCTTCAACGAGGATTTCCAAAGTTTTATTAATAAAAGCTTTTATATACTTTTCGCCCATTTCATCAGAAAGATCACGTAATTTTTTTGCTCGTTCTTCTTTAGTAGCATTTGACAAATGGTCACCCATTTCATAAGCCTTAGTACCCTTTTTAGGAGAATAAGGAAAAACGTGTATTTTAGAAAAGTTCATCTCTTTACAAAACTCATAAGACTGTAAAAAATCCTGTTCATTTTCCATAGGAAAACCTACAATAACATCGGTTGATATACTAGGATTATCATAATATTTTCTTATAATATTAATACTTTCTTTATATTCAGAAGTTGTATATTTTCTACGCATATGCACTAAAGTTTTATCACAACCACTTTGCAAGGATAAGTGAAAATAGTCACATACCTTATGTAGCTTTGAAATTTCTTTTACAAATTCTTCATTCATTAAATTAGGTTCTACAGATGAAAATCTTATACGTTCTAAGCCTTCAATATCGTGAACTTTTTTAATGATATCTAAGAGGTTTGTATCTCCTAAATCTTTACCATAGGAAGCAATATGTATACCAGCAAGTACAACTTCTTTAACACCAAAGTTAACAAGTCGTGTAACTTCCTCAAGAACCTCACAAACCTTACGACTTCTAATATTTCCTCTTGCAAAAGGTATAATGCAATAGCTACAATATTGATTACAACCTTCTTGAATTTTAAGATAAGCCCTTGTCATATCTTTAAACTCATTAACGTCTAAAGACTCAAAAGCTTTTTCTTCCATTATGTCACTTACGGTATTTACAACACCCATAGTAAAACTATAGTTATCTACAAGGTTGTACACTTCATTACGATTTTTTGTACCTATGACGATATTAACACCTGCAAGCTTTTCTACTTCACTAGGTGCAACTTGTGCATAACAACCAGCAGCTACAACAATAGCATCTTTGTTTTTATTTTTAACACTTCTTATGATTTGTCGGCTTTTCTTTTCACTTAAGTTTGTAACAGAGCAAGTATTGATTAGTAAAACGTCAGCACCATCTTTTAAATCAACTTCCTCGTAACCTTTTTCTAAAAAAAGCTTTACCATAGCTTCAGTGTCATACTTATTAACTTTACAACCTAAAGTATGAGTAGCAATTTTTTTCATATTTTACCTCTTTAACGAATACAATTTAGTAATTGTACCACATTTTTATATATTTTTCAAGTTGTTAAAAAAATTTAGTGAACTATAAAAAACGCCTATTTCATCTCTAAAACATTCTTTTTGTAATAAGGACATTGTAGGATAAAAATAATCATAAAAATTTAGTACTCCATGATGTGTAAAGTTTTTAAAAAAACTTTTGCACAAATATACAACTTTTTGTGAACCGATTTCTTCTCCAAAATTCCCCACTAAATCGTCAATGAAAGAGTAATCCACAAGCAAATTATCTTTCTTAACTTCTAATATATTTGACAAATTACGTTTTACCCCAACACCATTAAATGTAAGTGCTAATACATTATAATTTCCTGCAAAACCATAAGCACAATACTGTGCCAAGCCACCACCTAAAGAATGACCTGTAAAATAAATTCTTTTATCTTCATTATAATAAATAATTTTTTCTTTTGTATAGCTATTTGCTTCATTAAATTGTTTAATACAATTTAAATTTACACCTAAAGCTATTTGAAAATCTGTATAAATATCACGCAAATCAAAAATATTTGTACCTCTATAGCCAAATATTATTTCACCTTCATCACTTTTTAAAACGTACAAAACTAATCCATTTTTTGAAGTGTGATAGTCAAGTATCCTATAGTCTTTTATATATTTGTACCTTGTTTTTAAAAAATAATATTTATCACATTTAACAACGTCTATTGTATCATTAAAAATATCATTAACAAAAATTTTTTTTGAACTAAAGTCAATAATATGACTTTTTTTTATATTTATATATGCTAGCGTACTAATTAATAGTAAATTATAATTAGTCATAAAAATCCCCCCTATACAATAAATATATGCAAGGGGGTATTATAGTGCTAATAAAGAATAGAACAATTTTAAATTTTTTATAGTATTTTGCTTATTCTTTGCACTTTCCTTAAAAGTGCAAGAATTATTAAAAATAAGGAAATTTTAAGAAAAAACTCCTTTTATTTTCTCTACTTTATTATCACCTTCCATCTTTTTAAAATCAAATATATTTTTTATACCTATTAAAAATTTAGCCTAACATTACTGCCATTTTTTCTAAAACTTTTTTCTCTATACGGGAAACTTGAACCTGACTTACACCTACAATTTTAGCTACATCACTTTGTGTTTTATCTTTAAAATATCTTAAAAGGATTATTTGTCTTTCTTTAGGTTCAAGGTTACTTATTATCTGTTTTAAGGAAAGCTTGTCTACTATATTATCCTCTGTAGTAATATTTCTTTTTTGAACTTTATCTATTAGAAAAACAGGTTGTCCATCGCCTTGATGAACAGTAGCATATAGACTTTCAACACCCTTTGTTGCTTCAAGAGCAAGTACCAAGTCGTTAGCGTCACAGTCTAGTTCCTTTGATACTTCAGTAACAGTAGGAACACGACCAAGTTCCTTTGATAACCTATCAACAACAACTCTACCCTTCATTGATAGTTCTTTAAGTGGTCTACTTACTTTTATAATACCGTCATCACGTAAAAAACGCTTAATTTCTCCGATTATCATAGGAACAGCATAGGTTGAGAACTTCACATCATAGGATATATCAAACTTTTTTATACATTTTATTAATCCGATAGCACCTATTTGAAATAAGTCATCAGCTTCAACACCTCTATTTGTGAACTTACCTACACTACTCCATATTAGCCCTATATTGTCTTGCACAAGTATATCAATAGCTCTTTCATCGCCACTTTGAGCCAGTTTAATATATTCTACAGTATCATCAAAATCTAAATTCAAGCGTTTAGTTCTCGGATAAAAACTATATAAAGCACTATAACTTTCTTTTGTTTCTATCTCATTTTCTAAATCTTTTTCTTCTTCAAATTCCTCCTTATCTATCCCCTCGTATTCTAAACTACTAATCATTAAGTTTTCATTATCCATAACAACACTCCTACATAAGAGTTAAATTTTGACATCTAAGCAGTAATTTCCTCATCACTAGTAGAAGCACTAGTACTAACTAGTTCTTCTGTTGTTCCTATATTTTTACTCATAAGTATTCTAGTTCCGATATTTTTTAAAGAAACAACTTGAACTTCGTCCATAAAGCTTTCCATAATAGTAAAGCCCATTCCCGAACGTTCTTGCTCAGGTTTAGATGTGTACAAAGGCTCACGTGCTTGAGTTATATCCGTAATACCAGTACCATTGTCAACACACTCTATGTAAATTGTTTTATCTTTTCTTTTAAGGTTTAAAGTAATTTCACCATCTTTACCTTCATACCCATGAATAATAGAATTTGTAACAGCTTCAGAAATAGCAGTTTTCACGTCTGTTAACTCATCTATAGTAGGGTCAAGTGGCATTATAAATCCTGCAACACATATTCTTGCAAAGCTTTCATTTTCTGAAATACTAGCAAAAGTTAAACTTATCTCATTATCAAATTTCATATTCTATCTCCCTTAACTTAAATTTTCTAATGCACTATTTACATCATCATATATTTTAATAAGCTTACTAAGACCAGCCATATCAAAAATTCTACAAGTTTCGCTAGTTAAAGAGCAAGCAGCAAAATCTCCACCAATAGATTTAGCAAGTTTATATCTTCCTATACACATACCTATACCCGATGAATCAATAAAATTGACTTTAGAAAAATCAAATATTATATTTTTCAAATTATTTTTTTTAAAAACGTATTCCACTTCTTCTCGTATTATAGAAGCATTATGATGATCAACTTCTTTTGCTATATGAACAACTAAAGTATTATTTAAAATTTCTGTCATAAAAAATCCTTTCTTTTGTAAAATATTATCTTCATAAAACTATATATTCATTTTATACTATTTAAAATGATTTTTTTGTCGAAACAAAAAAAGAATGTAAGAAAATTATCTTACATTCTTTTACAAAAAATTTATTTTAAGGTGACCTCTAAAAACTCGCTTGATTTAATTTTCTTTTAAATTTTAAATAGTTCAAGAAAGCTTCGACAACGCATAACAGCGTGTTTCTGCTAGGAGAAGCTGACGCAGAAATTT
>JBKECM010000141.1:0-2226 GCA_047974615.1 Lachnospirales bacterium | reverse complement strand
CTATAATTGCATAGGTGCTACTTATCATAAAACACTTCCTTATTTACATACTAAATTTAATTATACAACTAATTAATAAAAAAAACAATATAAGTTATAATAATCTTCAATTCGCAGAGTAAATATTTTTAACAATAAAAAAACGACTATCATATTATAAATAGTCATTTTTTTATTTATTAAATTATAACCCCGATTTACTAACATCTTCTTTGTAATTTTTATCCGAATAAGATATTACAAATTGTGGGTCAAAGTTTTCATAAAATAAACCCATTTGTATTAATGTACTTTCGTTTTCCCAACGTGAAAAATAAGCCAAATATCCAAATTCTAACGCATCAGACTCACCAGCATATGCTATTGAATCATCATCCTTAAATTTTTGAGTGCCATCTTCCTTTGGTTCACCATAAATTTCTATTAAAGATTCTTTAAAGTTATTATACTGTTGAAGATACTGACCACCGTTTGACAATTCATTTTTTAATCCATACACTGAATTGGTTAATTTATCATTATTAAAATAATAAATTACATACATATCTCTTCCCAATATAATGTCTTCAAAAACTAAAGCGTCAGTATTTTCTTCAAGAAGTTCAGCAGTTTCATATTTTTTAACATCTTCTATTGAATCACCCCAAACAGTATTTCTAAAAGTTGTGTTTTCTCTTGTTTCGGTTTCTTCTTTTTCTGTGGCTTTAACATCGTTTTTATTTTCATTGACTTCTTCACTCGCAACTGCAATTGATTTACTATCTGTTGTTTCAACATTTTTTATTTCTTCATTTTCCCCACAACTTGTCAAACCAACTAACAAAACAACTAAAAATATTATCTTCCTCATTTCTCCTCCTAAAATTTCACAAGCCTATCCCTAAATCATTCTTAACACACTTTGACACATAATTCTACTTTCTTCATCTAAATTTGCATAGATATCCATAAATTCAACTAAATCAAAAATTCCAAAGAAATCACCAACATAAACTATAATTTTACTTAAAGCTTTGCTATCATAATTTTTTAATACAATAGGCAAAGATTTATGAGCATAACTATCATCTTCTAACATTACATATAATTGAAAAAATAAATACCCCAACAACACACAAATGATATGAAAAGCTATAACATTAATTTTAGTACTTTTAAAATCTTCTAATTTCCAAAAATCTTTTAGTTGTCTATAATCTTCTTCAATTTCTGGTCTTAATTCATAAGTCATAATTATTTGTTTAGCATTTTTAGTTAAATCAGTAGTAATAAATACAAAATATTCATCATACTTATAATCCCAAACTACACAAGCATTTATTTGTACATCATCTTTAATATTTTTACCTTCCCAATAAACACCTAAATCCATAACTTGTGTTATTTTTTGATGTTTTCTACTTGGGTGGTCAATCCAAATATCTTCATCTTGAGCTACTTGAATGGCAATATTATAGGCTTGCATATTTTTTCTTAGTGGAATATATGTGTCAACTTCTCTAACTGTTTTTAGATAATTTAACAAATCTCTTGATAAAAACCCTCTATCATTAATTAAAATGTCACCTTTTTTGAATACATTAGTAGTTTTAAGCATTTCTTCACTTAAAGTTAAATCGTGAATGTTTATAGCACCAAATCTAATATCTTCAATAATACCAACATCACCAGTTACACCTCTTAATGTAGCAAGTTTATAACCACGAATATATCCACCATTTCCATCACTACTAGCACTTGCATTTTCATAGTTAAAATTTTTTGTATTAACTTCTAGTTTAGTACAATCTAAAATGTGAATATTGGTTTCTATGTTTAATTTAGGCATAATACTTTTTTGAACAATATTATTATAAGTTTCAAATAATTCAGTTGATTCATATTTATTTAATAAAAATCTTAAACCACTTTCACTCATTAATCCATTATTCAAACCGTCATTATCAATTAATGTATATCCTAAGTCGGCTAATACTTTATGGTCTTGTATTGCATATGGAATATCTGTTAATGATGTTTTAACTTTCATTTTAGCTACTACTGATAAAGCCATAATTAATTTAAACGGTATAAGTTTATTATGATGTCTTTTATCTTGAATTGTGTTATCTATACAATCTAATACACCATTACTATTCATAGATAAGATTATATCATCAACAAAATTAGACACACTTAAATGTGCATAATCTAATTTGCCTTGTTTAATAGATTTTAACACTTCGT
>JBKECM010000080.1:0-16120 GCA_047974615.1 Lachnospirales bacterium | reverse complement strand
GCATAATCGTGATGTAAAAAAGTTGCTTTACCACACTTGACACAAGGAGGATATTTATTCTTCTTAGATTTACTAGGTTTTTCCATGGTAAATTGGTGGTTACATTCACGACAAAGGTATTGTTGGAATCCATTTTTATCTGTGCCATCTTTATAGAAACGTTGATTATGATTGCATTTTGGGCAATTTCTTGATATAATTTTCTGCATGAGGTATTAGTCCTTTCGATTTTTAATTGTCTTCGCAGATTTAATTATAACATCGATTGGCTAATGCCTCATTTTCATTTAACTTAACAGAACCAAATATAAAAAAAGGAGGAATAATTATGAAAATTAACAAACGTGAAGTTTTACTTGTCGCTGGAGGTGCTGTTGCATCTTGTGTTCTTGGTAAGGTTTTGAAAAGTAAAGGTACAAGAAATTTAGCTGTTAAAACAATAGCTAAAGGTTTAGAAACTAAAGACAATTTTGAATATACCATAGCAAAGATGAAAGAAGAAGCAGAAGATATATATGTTTCAGCTGTTATGGAAAATGCACTTGAAGACTATGATTTTGAAGATGATTTTTTAGATGAAGAAGTAGCCGAATAATAGGGGGAGTTAGATGAATTTCTCTATTGTTCACAAAACTTACGGGCGAGTGCGTATTTCACTTGGTAGATTTAAGCTAACGAGTACTGAAATGACGGCTTTAAGTGGGATTTTAAATAATGACTTAAACGTACTATCAGCTATATGCTCTACTAGGACCGGAAATATTTTAATAAAATATGAAGGCTCTTTTGATTATATAGTTAAGTTATTATTATCCATTAAAAAAGATGATTTAGATAAAGTTGAGTCTACAGCGATTATTCCTTTAAGTAATGAACAATTTGTTATTGATATTACAAATAAGTTAATGTTCAGATTTTTAGTCAATCCTTTTTTACCTAATCTAGTTAAGGTAGCAACAGTATCTATAAAAACCTTAATTTATATTAAAAAGGCTATTGAAAGTTTTATAAATAGGAAAAAAGTAACTGTAGAAATTCTTGACGCAACTGCTATAACTACTAGTGTTATGCAAAACAACTTTTCAACTGCAGGATCAATTATGTTTTTACTATCTATTACTGAAATGGTGGAAGAATACTGTAAAGATAGAGCAAGAAACAACTTGCAACAGTCATTAGCACTAAACGTAGAAACTGTAGACCTTGTATGTGATGATGAAATAGTTGTTATAAGTATAGATGACCTTAAAATAGGTGATGTAATATATGTAAGTCATCTCATACCTGTAGATGGTATCGTTGTAAGCGGTGAAGCTATGGTAAATCAAGCTACGATGACAGGAGAATCTTTACCTGTCAATAAAGTTGTTTCAGATAGTGTGTTTGCTGGTACTTTTATAGAAGAAGGCAATATTAAAATTAAAGTTACTGCCCTTAAAAATGAAACTAGAATTAATAAAATTATAGACTTAATCGAAGACAATGAAGATTTTAAAGCTAGTATTCAATCAAGAAGCGAAAGAATCGCTGACGGAATTGTGCCATATAGTTTTTTAGGGTTTGGTTTAACTTATCTTTTAACTAAAAGCTTTGCAAAGGCATCTTCTATATTTATGGTTGACTATTCTTGTGCTATTAAACTATCTACTTCCTTGTGTGTTTTAGAAGGGATAAATGAAAGTTATCAAAATAAAGTGTCTATAAAAGGAGGAAGATTTTTAGAAGAGCTTTCTTTAGCAGATACCATTATATTTGACAAAACTGGAACTTTAACAATGGCTACCCCAACAGTTGTTGATGTAATACCTTTTAAAAAATATACAAGAGAATATGTACTTAAAACGGCAGCTTGTCTAGAAGAACATTTTCCACATTCAGTTGCACAGGCAGTTGTTAAAAAAGCTTATGAAGAAAACTTAAATCATAAGGAAGAACATACAGAAGTAGAATATATCATTGCTCACGGTATTGCTACAAAGATAAAAGATGATAGACTATTAATTGGTAGTTCCCATTTCATATTTGAAGATGAAAAAATTGTACCTCTTAAAAAAGAAGAAAAAATAATAAATAAGTATGTAGATGATTATTCTATTCTTTATTTTAGTGTGAATAACGAATTAGCTGGTATAATATTAATCGATGACCCTATACGTGATAATTCTAAATACGTTGTTGAAGAACTTCATAAGCGAGGGTTTAACGTTGTAATGCTTACAGGTGACGGAGAACATATGGCTAAAAAAATAGCTAATGAACTTAATATTGATAACTATAAATCAAGATGTTTACCAGAAGATAAGGCTAATTATATTCAAAAACTTAAGGACGAAGGTAAAAGAGTTATAATGGTTGGAGATGGAATAAATGATACTTATGCACTTTCCGTTGCAAATGTTTCTGTTTCTTTAAAAGATAGCACTGAAATAGCTAAAAATGTCGCTGATGTTATTTTACTAGATACAGAAATAGAAAAAATAACTAAGGCTATTGATATAAGTAAACTTGCTATAGCACGTATAAATAATAACTATAAATTTACTGTATCATTTAATACATCTCTTATTATTTTAAGCATACTCGGAATTTTTTCAAGCAATACTACGGCATTGTTACATAATATTTCAACTATAGGTGTTGGTGCATATAGTACTAGTAAATTATTAAAATAAGCAACATAAAAAAGAAAGTATACTTTTTAATATATGCTTTCTTTTTTTAAATATAGTAAAAAAACATAGGCTATAGGCAACGCCTAATAAAACACCATTTTCTTTGTAATTGGCAAAAAAATATCTTTTAGTGAACTTTTAGTACACGTCAAAGCTTAATCGTACAGATTAGACCGTAAACGAGAGCGTTACTGAGGTGGGGCTAATCTGCTGAGATGGGAGTTTAAGTCCACTCGAGGGAAGGTCATTTGGCTTTTAGCCATTTTTAGAAACTGTCACATTTTGGGGTGTCTTAGATTTGCTTCGCAAATCTTGGTATAATTGCATTTAGCAATGATGCCATATTCAAAATTTAATAAACAGAAACTCTGTAAATCTTATGTTTATCTACAAAAGTAAACTATAAGTTTTTTGATTTGATACCTTTAAATATTTTTATTGACAAAAAGATTAAAAAGTGATAGATTTAACATATAAAATAGTATAGTGGGATACTATACTTGGAGGTAAGTTAGTGTTTAAAAAATTATACGAATGTATAAATAGATTATACGATGATTATACAGTTGACGACGTATATTTAGTTACTTTGTTTTTAATAGGTAATACTATATGGAATGTTTTGTATACGATTCTTTTATGTGAATTAGATATTAATGAAGTAGCATATGTTACAACTTTTAATGTAGGTGCATTTGTTTTATGTTTATACCTTATATTAATAGCAAAGAGAATTGATATAGCTGAACATATTTTTATTGTAGCTATATGTATGTATGTTTTAGTTTCTTCATACTTTTTAGGATACGATAAGGCATCTTTTGTTTTATTAATTCCCTTGATTTTTGCTATTCATACTTTTGTAAGCAATTCTGGAAAGAATTTTAAAATATGGATGGCGCTTATATTTTTGACCTTTGTATTGCAAATAATATTTAGATATAAAGTAGTTTCGAAATATGAATATTATTTTTATTTTATAGAATATATTAATAGTGCTTTAGCTGCTTTTTCAATTCTATATATTATTTTTGCAAAAACAACTCTTGTAAATAAACTTGAAAGTTTAAGACAAAAACAAATCGAACGGCTAGAAAAAAATGTAGAAACTGACTTTTTAACAGGTCTTTATAATAGGAGATATATCGAAAAAAAACTTGCTAGTGAGTATAACTTTGAGGAATGTTATTTTATTTTATGCGATATAGATCACTTTAAAAAAATAAATGATACATATGGACATCTTGCAGGGGATTATGTTTTAGAAACTGTTGCTGACCTTATGGTTGAAAATTTTAGGTCGAAAGATATTATTGCCCGTTGGGGTGGAGAGGAATTTCTCATTTTTATTAAAAATGTGAAGTCCTATGATATTTTATCTAAAGTTGAAGAAATGCGTTCTACTATAGAAGATTATTCTTTTGAATATAATGACAGTGAAATTAAGGTAACTATGACTTTTGGTGTGAAGTGTATTGATAATAATATAAATATAGATGAAAATATAGCTCACGCAGATAAATCTTTGTATTATGGTAAAGAACATGGTAGAAATCGTGTAGTTTATTATGAAGATGTTCAAAAAGTATTAAAAAAATAAAAAAAATATTAAAAAACGGAAAATTAATAAAAAACAGAAAAAAGGATATCATATGGAACAACTTTTTAAAAATATAAAAAGAGATTTAAATTACTATTCTACAATATATGAAAATGGTGCTGCAAGGGTACTTTCTATTACTATGTTCATTTTTATATATGGTTTGGCACATATTTTCTTTGCTTTTATATTTACTTCAACTGGTGTATATGAAATGGTATACTTAAATATTATTAGCTTTGTTATGGCTATGTTTAATGTATATTTAGTTTTAAAAAAACATAAATATTTAATGGTGCAGTATATGTTTGTAATAGAAATAGGTGTTTATATTTCTTATTTGTCATATTTTTTAGGGTACAATAAAGGTGCTTATATTTTATTTTATCCTTTACTTTTTGCTATATACTCCATAGCACCAACAAGTAAAAAACACGTTACATATACGGCTATAATTGCAGCATTTTTTTTTGCTTTAGTTTTATATTTCAGATTTAATACAGTCGCTATATATGAATATAAATTACGTTACATTGAATATGTAAATATACTATATTGTATTGGTGCGATAATTTATATATTATATACTATTAATTTATCCGAAAACTTGTTAAATCTTGTAAATAGTAAAGATGTAAATAGGCTTGAAAATTTAGCTAATACAGACTTTTTAACTGGTTTATATAATAAGAGATATTTAGAAGAAAAGTTTTTGAACCCTGAAAATTTTGAAAATACTTATATTGTTTTAGCAGATATTGACCATTTTAAAAAGATAAATGATACTTATGGGCATGTTGTTGGTGATTATACTTTAAAGGAAGTAGCAAAAATATTTTTAGAATTCTTTAGAGAAGATGACCTTATTACACGTTGGGGTGGTGAAGAATTTTTGCTTGTTATAAAAGAAGTGTATACAGAAGATATTATATCTAGGCTAAATATACTTCGTGAAAAAATTAAAGGTATTACTTTTGAATATAACAACGTTGAATATAAGCTAACTATTACCTTTGGGGTGAAGAGTTTTGAGATTGAACAAACTTTAGAAGCGAACATTAAAGATGTAGACGTTGCACTTTATTATGGAAAAAATAACGGTCGTGATAAAGTAGTTAACTATAGTCCATATTTAAATAATTAAATAATAAATTTAAGCGATAAAGAGGTAGGATAAAATTTCTTTATCGCTTTTGAAATATTTAAAGTTGTTTAACCTTAAAATTCTAATTCCTTGATTTTTTTGTAAAAAAGTTATATAATGTAGGGATAAGAAAATTAAAATTTACAATAGGTATCATTGTATTTTGCAATGATGCCGTTAAACAAGTAATCGAACTTTTATAAGGGGTGATTTTATATGACACAAGATAAAAAACTTTTTAATGAACTTATTGAAAAAATAAAGCTTTACCACCCAAATCCTAACTTGGAAAATGTGGAGAGAGCTTATTTGCTTGCGAAAGAAGCCCACGGTAACCAACTTAGAAAATCAGGTGAGCCATATATCATTCACCCTATTTGTGTTGCTATAATTTTAGCTGAACTTGAACTTGACATTGAATCAATTATTGCAGGACTTTTGCACGATGTTATCGAAGATACAGTACACGGCTACAAAGATATTGAAACTATGTTTTCAAAAGAAGTTGCTATTTTAGTAGATGGTGTTACAAAACTTACTAATATGGAGTATAGTAACAAAGAAAATGAACAAGCTGAAAACTATAGAAAAATGTTTCTAGCTACGGCAACAGATATAAGAGTTATACTTATAAAAATATCAGATAGACTTCATAATATGCGTACACTTAACTTTATGAAGCCTTCAAAACAAATCGAAAAGGCACAAGAAACTCAAGATATTTACGCACCTATATGTGAGCGACTTGGTGTTTCAAAAATACGTTATGAAATGGAAGATTTATGCTTTAAATATTTGCACCCTGAAGAATATGTTAAGCTTGTAAATCTTATAAGTGTAAAGCAACAAGAACGTACGAAACAAGTAAATAAAATCGTTGAGGAGTTAAAAGTTTATTTAGCTGAAGAAAAAATTGAAGCATCTATAGCTGGTCGTCCTAAACATTTATTTTCTATTTACAAAAAAATGAAAAACCAAAATAAAAGCATTGAGCAAATATTTGACCTTATTGCTGTTCGTGTTCTTGTAGAAAGAAGTACTGAATGTTATACTGTTTTAGGTGTTACGCATGCTCACTATACACCTATTTCTAAAAGATTTAAAGACTATATATCAAATCCAAAACCTAATGGGTATCAGTCACTACATAACACTTTAATAAGTTCGGACAAAACAATTTTTGAAGTGCAAATAAGAACTTATGATATGCATAGAGTAAGTGAATATGGTATTGCTGCTCACTGGAAATATAAAAGTGGTAAAAATGTTGTTAGTGAAAAAGCAAAGGAAGAAGCAAAACTTAATTGGCTTAAACAACTACTTGAACTACAAAATGATGTAGAAAACAATGATGATTTTTTATCGGCTATTAAAGGGGATTTAGACCTTTATTCTGACAGGGTATACTGTTATACACCAAAAGGAAAAATCGTTGACCTTGTAGAAGGGGCAACTCCTATTGACTTTGCTTATGCAATCCACTCAGCTGTAGGTAATCAACTTATCGGTGCTAAGGTAAATATGGTTATGGTGCCTATATATAGTAAGCTTAAGACTGGTGATGTTGTTGAGATTTTAACTTCTCAAAATGTAGCTGGACCTTCTCGTGACTGGCTTAATCATGTTGCTACTTCTCAAGCTAAAAGTAAAATAGGTAACTGGTTTAAAAAGACTAATAAACAAGAAAACTTTGAACGTGGCAAGGAAATGCTTGAAAAAGAGGCTAAAAAGAAGGGTTATAAACTTCAACAGCTTTTAACTAAAGACGCTATGAACATCGTTTTAAATAAATATTGTTTCAGAGATTGGGAAAGTTTATGTGCATCTATTGGTTCATCTGCAATAAAAGATGGGCAAGTTATCAATCGTCTTATTGAAGAAAAACTTAAAGCAGATAAGGTAGATTTACCGGAAGATGCAGGACTTAACAACATCTTAAACGAGATTAAAGACAAACAAGAACGTGAAGAAAAGAAAAGTAGCAAACAAAATCAAAAAGATAGACTTAAACGTTCTACAAATGGTGTTGACTTAAAAGGCGTGGGATACACACCTGCAACTTTTTCAAAATGTTGTACACCGGTGCCGGGAGATGAAATATGTGCTTATATTAGACGTGGTAACGGTATAGCTATCCATAGAACGGATTGTACAAATATGCTTATACTTGATGATGTGGAAAAACAAAGAGTTATTGAAGCTTTTTGGCCACAAGGTGTAGGCGAAAATCGTGCTTATGATGTTAACTTGGCTCTTGTTTGTGAAATACGTCAAGGTTTACTTAACAATATCGCTTTTGCAACATCTGAAGACAAAATAGATATTAGTAATCTTAATACACGTTACGTTAAAGATACTTGTATTATAAATATAGAAATTAGAATAAAATCTATAGATCAGCTTGAAAAAATCAAAAAAAGATTTGCTCAAATTGAAGGTGTTATTGAAGTAAAGAGGGTAGCTAACTAAAAAATTTGTTTGTTTTAATAAGGGGGAAAAATGAAAGTATTAAAAGTTAACATTACTTGTTATGCAGAAAATGCCTATATATATTATGACGAAAATACTTTAAAAGCAGTTTTAATTGATATAGGTCGTGATACAGATGAATTACAAGAAATAATAAAAAATAAAGAACTTGAAGTTGTAGGTATACTTTTGACACATGGTCATTACGACCATATCGGTGGTGTTTTAACTTGTAAAGAAAGATATGATGCTAAGATATATGCCCACGAAGAAGAAGTTCAAGTTACTTCTGACCCTTTAGTTAACTTATCTAGTATGCGTATGAGAGTTCCTATAGCTTTTGAACCTGACGTTATACTTAAAGATGGAGAAGTTATAGATTTTGATACATTTAAACTTAAATGTATTCATACAAAAGGACATACTGCTGGTTCGTCTTGCTTTTACGATGAAGAAAATAAGGTAGTTTTTACAGGTGATACTTTGTTTTATAATGTATATGGTCGTGTAGATTTACCTACATCTACAAATGATATTAAAAAAAGTATAACTGAAAAACTATTCACTTTACCAACGGATACAGTTGCATACTGCGGTCATGGTGAGGACACAACTATAGGGTATGAAAAAACTAATAATTATATTAAAAGTTTTATAGAATAAGTAGGAGTTTTAAATGAATATCTTCCTAAAAAATCATAGTTATTTTTACGAAGTACAAAGTGTTTTGCAAATATTTTTTCCAAATATAATTTATAACCAACTTGAAAATGAAAATAATTTTTTGTTATATGATTTTCTTCTTGTATCTGAATATATTGAAAGTGAAAATAGCTTTGAAACAATTATATATGAAAAAGGAAAAAAGCTTAATGTAGAAAAAGTTTTAATTATTTACAAAAACAATAAAAGAGCTTTAAAAATTTCTACATATAAGGCTTTGTGCTTGTATAGTAAAATGACGCCTAAATGGGGGATTTTAACTGGTATTAGACCTACTAAAATCTTATATAACTATTTAGATACTTTGGAAGATATTGAACTTGAAAACCACTTAATTGATAATTATTTAATAGACAAAGAAAAAGCAACTTTAACACGTATAGTTGCTAAAAAAGAAAAAATGATTTTGGAAAAAGACAAAGAAGAAGGATATCATATGTATATCAATATCCCTTTTTGTAAAACAAAATGCATATATTGTTCCTTCACTTCTTTTTCTATAGATAAATATGAAAAAAATGGTATGTCTTCTGTTTATGTAGATAACCTTATAAAAGAACTTGAAGAAAATTCAAATTTATTTAGTCAAAGGAAACTTAAAAGTATATATATAGGTGGTGGTACGCCTTCATCTATAGCTACTTACGATATTGATAAACTACTTAAAACCATAGAAAAAAACTATGATTTAAGTAACTTGTTAGAATATACTTTTGAGGCTGGTAGAGCTGATACAATTACCTTTGACAAACTTAATGTTCTGAAAAAATATAAGGTCAATAGAATATCTATTAACCCACAAACTATGAACAATGATACATTAAAAGCGATAAATCGAAACCATAGTGTAGAAGATTTTTTAAATGTTTATAACCTTATAAAGAGTCTTGATTTTGAAATAGTTAATGTTGACTTAATATATGGACTTGTAGGGGAAAATATGAAAGACTTTAAAAAGTCTTTAGGTGATGTAATGAAACTTGAGCCTGAATCTATCACTATACACACTTTATCCGTTAAACGTGGCTCAACTTTAAAAGATAAATATGATAATAATGAAATATATAAGCGAAAAGAAATCGTTGATACGGAAACTTTGCCTTTAAACTTACTTTTTGAAAAAGAATATTCACCTTATTATCTATATAGACAAAAAAATATGATAGGTAATTCTTCTTTAGAAAATACTGGTTTTTCTAAAAAAGGTTTTGAGTGTTTATATAATGTTATATCTATGGAAGAAACCGAAGATATTGTAGGATTTGGTGCTGGTGCTACTTCAAAACGGTGTTTTGAAAATAATAGACTAGAACGAACATTTAATGTTGTTGGTGTTGAAGAATATATTTTGAGAATAGATGAGATGATTGAAAGGAAAAGAGAGTTATTTACTCTTTAAGGAGGATATTTTGGATAAGCGTGATATGATACAAGTGGCAAGAGGTTGTGTTGATATTTTTGGTGATGATATTGTTATATGGCAACATATCGAAAATATCTTAAAGCAGACTTGTGAAAACTTTTGTGTTGATGAAATAAGAACACCTGTTTTTGAATATACTGAAGTGTTTAAAAGAGAAGTTGATGATACTTCTGATATGGTAGAAAAAGAAATGTACACTTTTTATGATAAAGGATTACGTAGTATTACACTTAAACCAGAAGGTACTGCTTCTGTAGTACGTTCTTTTTGTGAAAATAACTTTGCCAACGAAGGTTTGCCAAAAAAAGTATATTACATAACTAGTTGTTTCAGATACGAAAATCCTGCTGCGGGACGTCAAAGACAATTTCATCAGTTTGGTATAGAATATTTTGGCGCAGATACTGTGTCTGGAGAAGCTGAAATAATTGCACTTGTTACTTTAGTATTTAAAAATCTTGGAATAGAAGATATTGAACTACACATTAATTCTTTAGGAGATAAAGAGTGTAGAAAAAACTATAACGATATACTTAAAAACTTTTTAATAGAAAACGAAGAACATCTTTGCCCTATATGTAAAGAACGTATGGTGAAAAATCCTTTACGTGTTTTAGACTGTAAAGAAAAAAGTTGTCAAAACATTTTTGAAAATGCACCAAAGGTTTTGGATACCTTAGGTGAAGAATGTAAAAAAGATTTTGATGATTTACTTAAAAAACTTGATATGTTTAATATAAAATATGTAATTGATAAAAGCTTAGTTCGTGGTTTAGACTACTATAACAATACAGTTTTTGAGTTTGTATCAACAAATAGTGCAACAGGCGGGACTATTTGTGGTGGTGGAAGATATGATTATCTTGTTGAAGAGTTTGGTGGACCTAAAACTAAATGTGTGGGCTTTGGTATGGGGCTTGAACGACTTGTGCTTCTATATAAATCTATTGAAAACACTGTTACTAAACCTTTACCTATAATATATATAGGTTCAATCGGAGAACTTGGACAAAGTCGTAGTGAAGAAATAACTTTTAACATGCGTAGTCAGGGTTTTAAGGTCGAGTGTAACATAAGCAAAAAGAGTGTAAAGGCTCAAATGAAATATGCTGATAAAATAAACTGTACTCATTCCTTAATACTTGGAGATAATGAAGTTATGGAAAATATACTACCTATTCGTAATATGGAAACAGGGGAAACAACAAATGTAATATACGATGAAGATTATATAGACAATATGATAAATATTTTTTTCTAAAATGTAAAAAAGGCTTGCAATTTGTCCGTAAATCTGTTAAAATATAAAACTGTAATTAAGAATATTCCGCTAGGTAAATAAGGGTAAAATAAACCATGACAACTAACGCTGAACTTTTTATATTAAGAGTTCTTATCCACCCTTTACTATGAATGTTTGTATATGGAAGGAGGCTTCATTATATGAATGCCACAATTATTAGAGAATTAGAACAAGAGCAAATGAAAAGTGATATTACACCTTTTAATATCGGTGACACTGTACGTGTTAGCGTTAGAATTAAAGAGGGTAATAGAGAGAGAACACAGGTTTTTGAAGGCGTATGTATCAAAAGACAAAACGGTGGTGTAAGAGAAACTTTTACAGTTCGTCGTATCGCTTCTGGTATTGGTTGTGAAAAAACTTGGCAGTTACATTCTCCACGTATCGAAAAAATCGAAGTTATTCGTTATGGTATCGTAAGACGTGCTAAACTTTACTACTTAAGAGATAGAGTTGGTAAAGCAGCTAAAGTTAAAGAAGATATTACAAAAAGATAATTTTAAAAAAAATAAACTACAAGAAAATGACATATATTTGTTGTTTCTTGTGGTTTTTTTGTTTATTACTTGACTTTTTAAAATAGATTATAATTATAATAAAGATTACTTCAAATGTTGTTAAATATATTTAAAGCTGAAAGGAGATGTTTAAAATGTCCAGTACAAATATTACATTAAATAAAAATACATTAAATTTTAATAGAGGTTAAAAAAAATAAAAATATATTTGCCAATTACTTATCGATAAATATTTTTTTATTTTGCCTCTAATTTAAAGAGGAGGCTTTATGTTAAAGTTATTATTAGAGTTAGAAATAAGCAAAAAAGATATAGTTTTTCTGTTGCTATGTAATGCTTATATTGCATTAGCTGGGGTACTTGTGTCATATGGTATACAGATGGGAGTTGACATTGCTTTAGGTAATTCAGATAAAAGTATTGTTTTTATTTCAATATATATAGTTGCTATTGCTATTTTTTTTATAATATTTATGTATAATGAAAATGTGCTTTCAGCTAAAATAGGAGAAAATATAGGATTTAAAGTAAGGGAAAAAGGTGTGAAATGGCTTATTGTTAATGATTTAATTGGCGAAAAAGCAACAAAGGGCGAAGTTTTACAAATGTTTGAAGAAGATAGTAAAAATATAGCTGATAGTTTGCAAAAGGTATATATACCTTTTATTACAGCTGTAATTACTATTACATTTTCATTTGTTTATATTTTTATTGTTTCTTGGCAACTGTTTTTAGTTGTTGCAGTTTTAGCACCCTTGTCCTTGTTTTTAAGCTATAGATATACAAAAGCTGTAGGAGAAAACTTTGAGAAGGCTGTAGCTGAAGAAGAAAAATTTAAAACATTATTAGAGCAAATATTTTCTAATATGAGCAATTTAAAGGTTTTTAAAGCTTTTAATAATGTAGATAAAAAAGTTGATAAGCAGTTTGACGAAAAAATGAAATACCTAAAAAAACAATTTTATGCTTTTGCTATGATGACAAATATATCTTTTGCATTTATTAATTTTAGTAAAATAATTTTACTTATAATAGGTATGATGTTCATGAGTAAAGGGTTTATTACTTTTGGTATATTATTAGGTGTATGGAATATTTTTACTAATATTGTTTGGACTGTTGTTAATGTGCCTGATGTTTTATATCATTATAAAACTCGTGATATATCATTTAAAAGGATAAGAAAATTTTTCTATATAGAACATTCTGAAACTAGAGAAGATAATGTAGTTATGCATGGTGAAACTTATCTTAATTTGAATAATGTGTATTTCAAATATGAAAATACAGAAAAAAATGTAATTAAAAATTTTAACTATACATTTAAAAACAATGAAATTACATACATTTTAGGGGAAAGTGGAGTAGGTAAATCAACATTACTTAAACTTTTAATCGGATTATACAAACCACAACAAGGGAACATAAATATAGTTTCTGGTGAAGTATCTTATGAAGAATATGGATACTTTACTGCCTATGTACCTCAAAACAATAATATTTTACATTTAAGTATTTTTGATAATGTAGCTTTTGGTAGAAAAGATGTAAGGGAAGAAGATATACTTAAGGTTTTAGATGAGGTAAACCTTTTAAAGGATATTTTAAAGCTTGATTTGAAAAAAGGATTAAATTCTGTACTTGGAGTTGACGTTACCTTTTCTGTAGGTCAAAATCAACGTCTGTTAATAGCAAGAGCATTATTATCAAAAGGCAAGTTTATTATAATGGACGAACCATTTTCAGCACTAGATAATTACAACACCAAAATTCTTATGGACTTAATACTTAAGTTGAAAGAGGAAAAGGGTTTTATTATCGTTTCTCATGACACAAAATCAGTCGAAATAGCCGATAATGTGGTGAGATTAGAAAAAGGTGGTGTTTATTATGCATAGTGAGGAAAAAATATTAAAAAGAGAGTACATAATATACATAATAGTTTATATTGCAACGTCAACACTTGCAGTGGCACAAGCCTTTGGCTATGAGCATATAATAAGTTCAAGTGAAAAAGGTGAAAGTATATGGTTATGGTCGATTTTAACTATAATATGCATAGTTCTATATTTCTTTACTAATAGGTTTTGTTTTGTAGGCAGACGTGTATTTGGTCAAAAATTAGCTTATTATTTACAAAAAAAACATATTTCAGATAACTATGAGTTAAGTTATATAAACTTTGAAAAAATAAATAGTGGTGAATGGTTAACAAAGTTATTTAATGACATTTCAAGTGTTGCAAATTTTTATAGTAATGAAGTTTTGTTGTTAATTGCTGGTGCATTGGAATTTTTTCTATGTTTGGTATATGGTTTTATTTACTCTATAGAACTTACTTTAGTAATTTTGATTTCTTCTGTTCTTTCTGTAATTGTTCCAAAAGTTTTAGAGAAATATCTTAAGGAAACAAAAAATAAAGAACAAGAAAACAAAGAAAATGTTAACGCTTTTATTAATAATATTATTGATAATTTAGATGTTATAAAAAGTTATAGTTCTTTAAATTTTATTTTAAAAATTTTTGGAGAAAAATATAAAGGGTACTATAATTCTGTTATAGACAACAGAAAGGTAAATGCTTTAAATTTTAGTATAGGCTTTGGATTAGGTGTTTTAGTAAATTTAGTGTGGATTGTTGTAGGTATATATCTAATTAGTATTGATAGACTTACAATATCATCTTTTGTAGGTTTTATGGTATTAGAAGAAATGTTTGCATGGCCTTTTCGTATTTTGCCAAAAACTTTTTCAGCTTATTCTGAAATGAAAGTTTCAAAAAGTCGTCTAAATATAAAATATGAAAAATGGGACAGTAATTTAAAGTATGATAACTTAAATAATGATGTCATTTTGAAAACTTCAGATTTAGTTTTTTCATATGATAATAATGTAAATGTTATTAAAATGTCAGATTTTGAGATATATAAAAATGAGAGAGTTGCTCTTGTAGGTGAAAGTGGTTGTGGTAAAAGCACGACACTTAAAATATTATTAAATCTTTACGATAAGTTTAAAGGTGATGTAATATGGCAAGAAGGTCTTAAAGTTGGATATATTTCCCAGACTAATGTTTTATTTAATAGTACTATAAGAGAAAATATAACTTTTTTCAATGAAGGTTATAAAGAAGAAGACATTATACAAGTATGTAAAGAAGCTTGTATATATGACTTTTTAATGACTTTAGAAAAAGGACTTGATACCATTATAGACGATACTGAGTTATCTGGTGGTCAAGTGCAAAGGGTTGTTTTGGCTCGTGTTTTACTTATTAAGCCTGATGTATTTATACTAGATGAGTTTTCTGCAAGTATAGATATTGATACACAACATAAAATTTTTGAAAATTTGAAAAAAATAGATGCTACATTTATTATGGTGTTACATAAACAAGAAGCCATAAATTTTTGTAATAGGTCAATAAGAATTTAGTTTTAATAAAGTGAAAAACCCGAAAGAATATTACTCTTTCGGGTTTTTTTAATAAAACATTAGTACTTAATCTAATACTTTTCCAACAGGAAAAGCTGTTCTAAATATTTTTCTTGTAAGAGGACCTACTACTAAAAGTTGAAGTGGTAATGCAACTATAAAGTTGAAAATTATGTTTTTGCCCCAGTTTAAAAGTAGTCCATCAAAGGAACCCATATGTGTACTCATTTCTATTGCACCATATAGTGACATAATGATTACCATAGGCACAACCATACATGATGATACGCAAATTACTTTTTTTAGATTTGAATCTTCTGGTTTTAATAAAACGCCAAAGGCAAAACCTTTTGCTAATTTTGAAACTATAAACCAGTCACAACACATAGCAAATATGTAGGCGATTGGAAAGCCAAGCCATGCTGCTTGAATACTTTCAACTGATAAACCTCCCATAAACATTGCAGTGTTGTACACGCTCATAACAAGAACCATAAAGAAGCACATAATAAATGTAAAAATTAAACTTTCTCTTTTGTTTTGTGGCATATTTTCCTCCTTAAGCCAAAATTTAAACACAAAAAAATACAGCATACCCCATTACTAACTTTCGCTAGAATGATTTATCTGTATCATCTAAACTACCATTTGCATTTAAAAAATATTTTACTATTGAATTATATCATATTTTTTATTATATGTAAAGGTAACCTCTAAAAACCCCATTATTTTTAATTTTCTATAAATTTTCAAAATTTCTGCGTCAGCTTCTCCTAGCAGAAATACGCTGTTATGCGTTGTCGAAGCTTTCTTGAACTATTTAAAATTTAAAA
>JBKECM010000194.1:0-8203 GCA_047974615.1 Lachnospirales bacterium | reverse complement strand
TCCCTTGTCTTATCATTTAACATACCTTCCCTAAAATCAATATTTCTAATCCAAGGAAATCCCTCAGTATTAAAAGCAACCTCATCACTAAACCATGGGTATCCACCAAAAATTTCATCTGATTATGTCAAGATAGGACGTATAGATTTTTTTATATTTTTTAACTTATTTTAAAGCAAATTAGTAATTTTACGAATAAAAAATTTTAATTTGTTTTAAATCAGATATTAGTTCATCATATTTTCTATATTGAATAAAACATATTTCTTTTATGAAGTAAGTAACAAACCATACACTTATGTATACTCCAACACATAAAACTAATATAATAATTGCAATATTTATCAGCTCATTTTTTGTATATTCTAAATTGAATTTTGAAGCAAAAAAAGTTATAATAGGAATTGTCATCAAATAAAGTGTTTTAGCTGGTTTTTTAAATGGCAAAAAATAATCAAATTCTTTCTGTTGTTCTGTAGCCTCCAATATTAACAAATCAATTTTATCTATATTGGTAATGTCAATTTTATATTTTAAAATCAAATTTTTGATACTATCCATTCTTTGTTTAGAATATGGTTTATAGTGATTTTCAAGCATATTCTCTAAATTTTTATTAGTTGAGTCTAATATAATAAATATTATAATTAAAACAACTGCTAGTATCACTGATATCATCGAAACTATATAAATTCTCAACGCAAAAGAAATCGCCGTAATTGATAGCATTAAAAATAGCATTGTTAGTATTATTTTTCTATAAAGTGGCAATTTATTGAATGGTATGTTTTGTTTTATTCTTTTACGCTCTATTTCATATTCTATAAAAAAATCTTTAAATCTCATAGTTCACATTTACCTTTCTATTACTTACTCACTAGCACATATTTTATATCTTTTCCAACCCCAACCCTTGCAATATCACCACACACTACTAACTCATTAATAAGTTTACTCGCTTTAGTAGACTTAACCCCACAAAGTTTTTCTACATCTTTTCTAGTGATTTTACCACTTACTTTTATATAATTTAATATTTTTTGAGTATCACTAATATAAATATTTTTATGTTTGTCAACAAACGCCTTAGCCTTTATCGTACCGCTATAATTCAAATTAGGCAACGTAACCTTAAATATCCCCTCAGCCGAATAAAACTCCGGTTGTCCTTCATTCCCTTTATAACTATTCTTAATCTTGCTTACACCAGTTCCGTAAGACTCAATTAATTTCATTCTATAAAATAAGTTTGCTAACTTTTCATTTCTCGATTGCGATGCTCCGTTATAAATTGCATCAAGAGATAAACCACTAACTAAACCACCTAAAGATACAAACTCAATTTTATCTTCATATTGATTTATAATTATACTTCCACTAAAACTATAATCACGATGTACAATAGCATTTAACAGTGCCTCACGTATCGCCTCAACTGGATAATCACGCTTGTCTTCTCTTAATAATTCGTTAAATGTCGCTTTAGTACCATTGTAAAAATCAATGGCTTTATAAACTTCATTTAATTGACTAAAAATAGAGCCGTTAAACTCTTTTCTATCTTTAAATACACTTTTATCTGTTCCTTGAAAAATTGCATACTTTATTGAATGTTTACATTCATCAGAACATAAAAGCCCTAGATTTGTATACATATCGTCACTGCTTATAATTGATAAGTTTTTCTGTTGCATTTGTCCAAAATCTAAATTTCTTTTCTTAAACTCCATTTCTAAACATTCAAAAGTTAAGCCTTGTTCCAAAGAACGATTTAATTCAAATGAGTTCCCGTCTGACAATTTAATCATATTTCGAATAGAATCTTCTGACGCTCCTGCTTTCGATGTTCCTTGTCTTACAAAAACCCCACTTGATTTTAAACCTTTATCACTTAAATAATATGGTTTTCTTGAACCTTCATCAATATTAATTTTTATAAAACTTTTATTATCTTCTTCTAAAATTTCTAAACTAACAAACATAGTAATATCAGGCTTTATACTATCTCTAATAGAATTAGTTATTTTACTAGCCGTTTCGTCAATGTTTTGAAGTCCAACAATCTCTCCACTATCATTGACACCAATATATATTACTCCACCATTTGTATTGCAAAAAGCGATAATCTCTTTTTTTAAATCATCTGTATAAATTTCCTTTAATTCAATTTTTTCTGTTTCTTTATATTTCATATAAAACACCTCAATCAAATTTACTCACGTTGCTCTCGCATTCTCACGCACTCTCACGCGTTATAATAAAATTTTACCATAAATCATCTTTTTAAACAAGTAAATACGCTTATTTTTAGTTAATTTTAAATAATCACGCGTTCTCACGCGTGATTATTTAAGTCCTCAAAGTTCCATACCACTAAAAACCTATCACCAGAATAAATATAAATACAATCTACAAAATATTCGACCATATTTCTAGTAAGCACATCAAAACCTAAGCTATCTATTAGTTTTTGCTCATTAGGTTTATTTTCACTTAATAACCTTTCTTTCTCACGCATCTCATTTAAACTTAATTCAAGTTCAATAATCTTACTTTCAACCCACGACTTTTTTTCTTTAAGATCATTGCACATTTCAATGTATTTATCTTTACTCACTTTACCATTAAGGTAATCTTCATATAGATCACCTTTTTTAGTTTCATATTTCAAAAGATTATTTTTATATTTTTTCAGCTCCACTTCAATCTCTGTAGTAGCTGAAACTTTTCTCACTTTATTCTCAACAATTTCTTTTTCTAAAAATAAAGTAGCATAAACTTTTATAGTTTCCAATATAGTTTTAGCGATAACATCTTCATTTACTAATTCCGTTGTGCAATTACTATTTATGTCATTATACCTAACCTCACAGTAATACTTTACATCTTTTTTCTTAGCTCTAGCTAAAGAGTACCCACATTCCCCACATTTAAGTTTTTTACTAAATAAATGAACCTCTTTTTTCAAATCCTTAGTACTTTTAAAAGTCCTCATAACTTCTTGAGCTTTATAAAATACTGTTTCACTTACTAAGGGAACGTGAGTGTTATCAACTACAACCCAGTCCTCTTTAGGCACACTTACAACACGATTAACCCCAAGTTTTGGTCGCACCTTTTTATTATATATAGTTTTACCTAAATATCTTTCATCTCGTAAAATACTAGCTACATTGCTACTATTCCAAATTACTTTTCCATTTGTATTTTGCCAAGAGTGACTTACTCCATTTTTATTTTTAAAAGCACTTCTAGGCGGGACATTTTTATCATTTAATATTCTGGCTATCTCTACCGTTTTTTTGCCCTTGTACGCCATTTCAAATACGTCTACAACAACTTTTGCCGAATGTTCTTCAATGACTAATTTATTTTTATTATTTACATTTTTTGCATATCCAAAAGGAGCATAAGGGCTTAAATATTCACCTTTTAAAGCCTTAGTATTTTTAGAACTTCTAATTTTTTTAGATAAATCTTTACTATAGTAATTATATATAATATTTTTAAAAGCTACATCAATACCACTGGTTTTACCTTTTAATGTGTCACTATCATAGTTGTCCGATACAGATATAAACCTAATTCCTAAAAAGGGAAATATTTGGTCTAAATAATCGCTAACTTCTATATAATTTCTGCCAAAACGAGAAAAATCTTTTACAATGATACAGTCGATTTCCTTATTACTAACCATATCAAGCAACTTCTTAATATTAGGTCTATCAAAGGTCGTACCTGAATAGCCATCATCGATTAGTGTAATAACTTCACTGTCTTTTAAATCTTCTTTACTTTCAACAAAGCTTTCTAGTAACATCTTTTGATTTATAATACTATTACTTGTACTTTTTAAGTTTTTATCCAAATCTTCGTCATCTTTAGATAGTCTAAGATATAAAGCAGTTATCAATCCTTTACACCTCCATCGCTATTATCACAAAATGCAAACTCAACATCTATCTTATCTCGGTCATAAATAGCAATTTTTGATATTAAAGCTTCTACAATCCCTTTTAATAAATTTTGTATTTTCACTTGTTCTAATTTTTTAACAGTTTTATTTTTATTGTTTTTTAATATTTTGCTTTCAAGAACATTTATTTTATTTTTCAATTCAATCTCTTGGTTTTTATATTCTTCTGCTAATAAAATATATTCCTCACGAGAAATTATATTATTTAGCATACTGTCATATTTATCAAGCTTATGTTCTTTAATCTTTTTTATCCTTAACCTATACTTATTAATATCCCCTACTAATTTATCCATCTCGCTATTGTTTCTTTTATTAAAATTCATGTATTTCAAGAAAATATTTATATTATCAGACAACACTATTTCTTCTTTAATAGCCTCCAATATCGTTTTTTTCAAAACATCTTCCTCTATACTAATAAATGAACAACTATTAATGTCCTTTGCGTGATTTTGGCAAATATAGAAGTACTTAACACTATATGTATTACCTTTACCCTCATTAACGTTCCTATATCGTTTAAGCACCTTGTTACAATTACCACAGTGAATTAACCCTTTGAATATATCTTCACTATCTTCCAAATGGTTATACTTGCCTAATTTTTCTTTATAAATTTTATTAGTTTCTTTATTTATGCTTTGTACTTTATAAAATAAGCTTTCATCAATAATTCCCTCGTGAGTGCCTCTGACCACTATCCAATTCTCCTCACTTACGTTTCTTTTTTTCTCACCGTTAAATAATGACTGTTTTATTTTACCTTGCACCATATCACCAATGTAAACTTGATTTTCTAGTATACTTTTAACAGTTCTATCATTCCACTTACAATTGTTAGAGTAAACCTCATTAGTACTACGATATGTTTTAGGTGTTGTAATTTTATTATCTACAAGCCATTTAACTATTTTGCTATAAGTATTTTTTTCTTCCCTCAACCTAAAAATTGTTTCGATAACAAAAGTAACTTTTTTATCTACCACAAGTCTATTGTTATTATTTTCATCTTTCCGGTACCCAAATGGTGCAAAAGCACCTATAAACTCACCCTTTTTCTGCTTTTCTTCAAGTACAGTACCTATTTTCCTTGAAATATCTTTAGCATAAACGTCATTTGTAAGATTAAGCAAGTGCATTGATAAATCATCAAGCGAGTTTTTTGCTTGGTTATCATAATTATCGGTAACTGCAATAAATCTAACCTTTAAAAAAGGAAATATTTTTTCTAAGTATTCTCCAGTTTCAATATAATTTCTACCGAACCTTGATAAATCTTTTACAATTATACAGTTCACTTTTTTATTTTTAACATCAGTAATCAGCCTATCAAATTCAGGTCTATCAAAACTAACACCACTTTCCCCATTATCAACATATACAGAAAAAAGGTTGAACTCATCTTTGCCTTTTATGTAATTTTTGAGTAGTTCCTCTTGATTTTCAATAGAATCGTTATTATTTTTGTTTCCATCTAACACAGAAAGCCTAACATACAAAGCGGTATTAAAAACAGTTTCGGTCTTATCTGCCACAACAACACTATTCTGACGACTTTTTCTAGCCATTTACTCACCAACTCTCATTGATTTTGTTAGTGATTTTATTACTTCAAATTCAGACTGAAATTTGAAATCAATATGTATTACTTTGTCTTCATATATTTTCACATTGTCAATAAGTTCTACAACTAATTTACGACTTAACGCTTGTATTTTTTTGTATTTCTTAAAATGTTCAATCCACTCTTTACTTTTAGAATTACCACTTAATAAATTTTGAATACTTCTTTCTAAATTTTCAATAGACTCCTTACATTTAACAACTTTTTCTTTATATTTATTTTCATAAATTGAATATTCATTTTCGTCAAGTATTCCACATTTAAAATCATCAAAAACTTGTAAAACATTTTTTTCGAAACGCTCTAACTCACTTTTTTTAGCACTTAATAAAGAATTATAGTTTACAACTTCATTAGATGTATTTTTATTTTCTTCTAAGCCATCAATAAAAGTTTCTAACTCAAGTACACCTTCAATATATCTTTCCAAAGATACTAATATAGCTTTTTCAACCTTAATATCTCGTATACTATGACTTGTACACCCATTTTTCTTTTTATGTCCTGAACAAATATAGTAAAAATATGGAGTTTCAGAAGTTCCATTATTTTTTTTAATCATATTAGAACCACAATCACCACATACAGCTATACCTGCTAAAGGAAAAACAACTTTTTCCTTTGGTGAAGTTCTAGTATCAACCTTTAAAAGTTTTTGTACTGTTTCAAAAGTAAATTTATCTATGATAGCCTCGTGATTATCTTCTATCACAACCCTCTTATCTTCTGGTACATCAAATCTTTTCTTTATTTTATAATTTGGTGTAGTTGTCTTTCCTTGTACCAATGTTCCGATATATACTGGATTTTTTAGTATTCTAGTTATTGTCATAGCAGTCCAAAGTGCCTTTTGATTTACTTTAAAATTGCACTTTTGATTTATTCCAATAGAATTTTTATGCTCTGTAGGTGATAAAACACCATCACTATTAAATTTCTCTGCTATTTTACCTGAACTCATTCCTAAAATTTTAAGCCTAAAAATTTCTTCTACAGTAGCTTTAGCTATTGTATCTACAACCAATTTTTTATCTTCTACTAAATAACCATAGGGTGCAAAAGGTCCTATGTATTGACCTTTTTTTCTCTTAACTTCAAGTTGACTTCGTATTTTTATAGAAATATCACGAGCATAAGCGTCATTCATTAAGTTTTTTACAGGTAATATTAAATTATCGTGAGATGTCCTATCTTTCAAGGTGTCTATATCATCTATAATCGCGATAAATCTAATTCCCATAAAAGGAAAGATATTTTCTAAATACTTCCCCATTTCAATAAAGTTTCTACCAAGCCTAGATAAATCCTTTACTATAATACAATCAATCTTTTTATCTCTTGCATCATCTAACATCTCCATAAATGCTGGTCTATCAAAGGTAACCCCTGTATACCCATCATCTACTTTTTCGCTCACAATCTCTATATCTTCTTGCCTATCAACAAAATTTCTGATTAAATCCTTTTGATTAGAAATACTATCACTTTCAGACTTATCGCCGTCCTCTTTTGATAACCTCATATACATTGTAGCTTTATAAATTTTATTTTCGCTCATATTAGTTCACTCCGTTTCTCTTTTATTACAGAAAAACATACTGGAGTTTGCTAACGTCCTATTGGTAAAATTATACCACTATACTTAGTTAGCGTCCAGTTTGATTTATAAAATTTTTATAAAGTATCTAAAAATTGCTTTAAACGTTCCTCAAAAGTTACACCATTGTTTGAAAAACTTACGCTAACTACAACATCATCAACTTTGTAGCAATAGGGATTTTTAACTTGCTCTAAAAATTCTTTCATTCGCTCATTTTTTGCCAAAGCTTCGTTAATTTCAATATCTTGAATATCAACAAGATTTTCTTTCACTACTTCTCTAATATTAATATCCACCATAATACCCTCCTAGCCTATGTACTATGTATATGAATGTCATAAACTTTTATGATTTTATAACTCCTGTACCCATACACATAATTTAAAGTAATCTCGAAGAGAAAAAAGTTCCCCTCACTACATAGCTCAGAAATAGGCTAAAATATAACCCTATTTTTTAAAAAACTTTATTTTCGTATGATTGCACAAAAAATAACTATATGAATTGTACAACATTTTATTGTAATTACAAAATTTCTCTTCATATACATAGGTCAGAAATAGGCAAAAACGTAGGGTATTTTTCAAAGAAAATTTATTTTCATATGATTATACAAAATACTCTTAGTTGATTTGTGCATATTTTATTAATAAAATAAGTTAACTTATAAATCTTCACAACAAAAAAAGGGTAAAATTACAATAAATGCAATTTTACCCTCAATTTAATTATTATAATTAATGCTTCCTTTTAAACTCATCCCACTCCCTAGCCACTTCATACTCCACACTTTCACCAAGTGCCTCAAAGTGTTTCTTGCCATAAAGTATTTTTAGTTCTTCTCTATGTCTTAAATCAAATAAGCTTGTACTACCTTTTGTTTCAATAACAAAATACATTTTATCAACACCATCTTTATTCATATAGACAGCCCAGTCTGGATTGTAGTTTCCGACAGGTGTTTTTATCTTAAATTTATCAGGTATTTTAAAGAAAAATC
>JBKECM010000171.1:0-25930 GCA_047974615.1 Lachnospirales bacterium | reverse complement strand
CAAAAAAATATTGCTAGATATAATCGGCAGAAAAATAGTGAGGTTGCATAAATTTGGCAATTTATTGCCATTAGTTTTATGCAACCTGCGTGTTTTAACTTCGTTAAAACACAAGTCGAACGCTTATTTTTCTGCAGCAACATTTTTTTGTTTCCTTTTTCAGCACCCTCTATATAATTAGCTTTAAAAAATTGTTTGGTAATATTATAATGGAGTTTATGAACAAGATATTTTAAGTTAGTTAAAATAAGCAATAATTTTCTTACATAAATCTTTATATATATAAATGAATTATATATATATATATATAACATATTGTGTTTTAAACAACTATATGTTATAATATGAATAATTAAATATTTACTTCGGGGCAAGGTGAAATTCCTTACCGGCAGTTAAAGTCTGCGAGTTGCGATTGTATCAATACTGAACTGGTGTAATTCCAGTACCGACAGTAAAGTCTGGATGAGAGAAGTTACGTTTTTAAAGTTTATTTTAGCCTCGTATTTTTACGAGGTTTTTTATATTTGAAAAACTTTAAAATCCCAAAAAAGTGAATATATTAATATTATTTTTTTAGGAGGTTCATACATATGAGCGAAATTATTTTAGAAGAAAAAAAATCAACACAAATGTCTACAAAAGTTATGGTTAGAATTGCAATTTTAGCTGCAATTTCCTTTGGACTTACTTTTTTAAGTCTTAAGGTGCCATTATTCCCTTCTTACTTATCCTTTGACCTAGCTGATGTTCCTGCTGTTTTTGCAGCTATCGTTATGGGACCTGTACCTGCTATTGCTATTCAGCTTATTAAAAACTTACTTAATTTTTTAATTCAAGGTTCTACTACAGCTGGTGTTGGGGAACTTGCTAACTTTATTATGGGTAGTGCTATGGTTATACCTATTGGTTTAGTTTTTAAATTTAACAAGTCAACTAAAAGTTTTATAGTTGGTGCTACATTAAGTATTATTTTTACAACTATTTGTGCTTGTATACTTAACTATTTTATTTTAATTCCAATGTACGCAACTTTATATTTTGGAAATGATGTTGAGGCAGTTATTAATATGAGTAGCATTATTATACCTTTTGTTGATACAAAATTTGAAGTTGTTTTATTTTCAACTGCGCCATTTAATATCGTTAAAGGTATTATCGTTTTTGGTGTTTCTTCATTGCTATATAAATTTTTAAAAAATGTGAATTTTAGTTAGTGATGCATAACGAGAAATATAAATAAATATAATAAAAAGGAAGTTTTAGTTTACTATAGCTTCTTTTTTATTACAAATATAGGTAAAAAATATTGACTTGTTTTATTATTTTGGTATACTTAAAGTAAGTTATTTATATTAAGTTTTTTATAGAAAATGCCGAAATATATTATAAAGTTTAGATAATTTAATCAAGGAAGGTAAAAAAATATGCTAAATGATAAATCAATTTTAATTACAGGTGGTACAGGTTCTTTTGGTAAACAATTTACAGAAATGCTTCTTAAAAATTATAACCCTAAGAGAATTATTATATATTCAAGAGATGAGTTTAAACAAGATTTAATGAAAAAGACTTTTATGCAAAAGTTTCCTGAAGAATCTTCAAAGTTAAGATTTTTTATAGGTGATATACGTGATAAAGAAAGGCTATATAGAGCGTTTAAAGGTGTTGACTATGTTATTCATGCTGCTGCTATGAAACAAGTTCCGGCTTGTGAATATAACCCTTTTGAGGCTATTAAAACAAATATAAATGGAGCACAAAATATTATTGATGCTGCACTTGATTGTAATGTGGAAAAAGTTGTTGCTTTATCTACAGATAAGGCTGTAAACCCTATAAACTTATATGGCGGAACTAAGCTTGTATCCGATAAACTATTTATATCAGCTAATGCATATAGTGGTGGAAATGGTACAACTTTCGCTGTTGTTCGTTATGGTAATGTTTCTGGTAGTCGTGGTTCTGTTATACCTTTCTTTAGAGATTTACTTGAAGGTGGTGCAAAAGAACTTCCTATTACCGATAACAGAATGACAAGATTTTGGATGACTTTAGACGATGCAGTTGAACTTGTTGTGCTTGCTCTTAAAGAGTCAAAAGGTGGAGAAACTTATGTTTTCAAAAATCCTTCTTATAAAGTTACTGATATTGCAGAGGCTATGAATCCTAATGGAGAAATAAAAATCGTAGGTATTAGAGAAGGTGAAAAACTTCACGAAGCTATGATAACAAGTGACGATTCACGTGGAACATATGATTATGGAGATCACTATATCATATATCCAAACTATGTTTGGTGGACTGTTGACAAATATTTTAAAGAGGGCGGGAAGTTAATCGAAGAAGGCTGGGAATATAATTCTGGTACTAACGATTTATGGCTTGATGTTGAAACATTAAGAGCTAAAATTATAGAATTAAATTTGTAATATGAATATATCTTTAAGCATAAATTATTGAATAAAAATTAAATTTTTAAACGATATTTTATGCTTTTAATAATTTTTACAAAATATAAATTAACATTAGCTATTGGAGGTATTTATGAAACTTGGTATAGAAGGTGGAACGCCTGTTTTAGAAAAAGTAATACCATACGGAAAACAATATATAGATGAAAAAGATATTGAAGCAGTAAATGAAGTTTTAAGATCACCATATTTAACTACAGGGCCTTTTGTTGAAAAGTTTGAAAAAGAACTATGCAACTTAACTTGTGCAAAATATGCAGTTGCTATATCAAATGGTACTACTGCATTACAGGCAGCTTGTTACGCTATAGGCATAGGTGAAGGTGATGAGGTTATAACTACTCCTATTACCTTTGCTGCGTCAGCTAACTGTGTTTTATATTGTGGTGGAACACCGGTTTTTGCTGATATAAATCCTAGGACTTGGAATATTGACCCTGAAAAAATTGAAGAAAAAATTACTGAAAAAACAAAGGCTGTTATTGCAGTTGATTTTACGGGACAAGTTGTTGAAATAGAAAAAATAAAAGAAATATGTAAAAAACATAATTTGTTTTTTATAGAAGATGCGGCACATTCTATTGGTTCGGCTTATAAGGGAGTGCAAGTAGGAAATCTTGCTGATATGACAACATTTAGTTTTCACCCTGTTAAAACTATAACTTGTGGTGAAGGTGGTGCTATCCTTACAAATAACGAAGAGTTTTATAATAAAATGATGTTATTTCGTTCTCATGGTATTACTCGTGATATAAATAAACTTACTCATATGCCTTATGTAGGCTTTAATGAGCAAATTGAACTTGGGTATAACTATCGAATGACAGATTTACAAGCTGCTCTTGGAACAAGTCAACTTTCTAAAATAGAAATGTTCTCAAAAAGACGCAAAGAAATAGTTGAAGCTTATAATAAAGCTTTTACTAACATTCCTGAAATTATAATTCAAGAAGAAATAGCTGAGTCAGATACTACACGTCATTTATATGTTATAAAATTAAACAAAGAAAAATTAAATGCTAGTCGTGATGAAATATATAAAGCTTTAAATGGCGAAAATGTAGGCTTACAAGTGCATTATATGCCTGTATATTTTCACCCTTACTATCAAAGTCTTGGCTATAAAAAAGGGATTTGCCCTAAAGCAGAAGATTTATATGAAAATATAATTACAATACCACTTTACTTTTCTCTAAGTGATGAAGAAGTAAATAATGTGATTTTAGCTGTTAAAAAAGTTATTGAAGCGTATAGAAAATAGAGGGTTATATGAAAATTGGAGTTATTATTCAAGCTAGAGTTGGTTCTACACGTTTGCCTAAAAAGGTATTAAAAAAAATTTGTGGTACAAGCGTTTTAGAGCATGTTATAAATAGAGTTAGGTTATCAAAGACTATAGATGATATTATTATTGCTACTACTATACTTGATAAAGATGATGCCATTGAAAAAGAGGCTTTAAGATGTGGTATAAAAGTTTTTCGTGGTAGTGAAGACGATGTTTTATCAAGATATTATTTAGCTAGTGAAGAAAATAAGTTAGATATTATTATACGTATAACCTCGGATTGTCCACTTATTGACCCTTTTGTAATTGACGACTTAGTTAACTGTTATTTAAGCAACGAATATGATGTAGTTTCAAATGCTGGTGCATTGCCTTCAACAAGAACATATCCAAGAGGCTTAGATGTAGAGATTTTTTCCTTTGATTCACTTAAAAATGCTTATGAAAATGCTACCGAAAAATATCAAAGGGAGCATGTAACACCTTATATATATGAAAATGCTAAAAATGTATATTACTATAAAAATGATATTGACTATTCAAAATACCGTTGGACTTTAGATACGGAAGAAGATTTTGAGGTTATAAGTAAAGTTTATGAAAAAATATATAAAGGTAGTCATAATTTTTACTTAATGGATATAGTTAAAATATTTGAAAAGGAGCCTGAACTTTTTCAAATTAATGCTCATATTGAGCAAAAAAAATACAAGGAGTAATCAAAATGAAGGTTGTTATTTTTACAGAGGGTGGCATAAATATAGGTCTTGGGCATATATCAAGATGCTCTTCTTTGTATGATGAAATCGCAACTAGAGGTTTTGATGTTGAAGTTGTAATAAACGGGGAAGCTATAGAAATTAACTTTTTAAAAGATAAAAAAGTTTTATTCGAAGATTGGCAAAATTATGATTTTTTGCAAAATAAGATTAATAAAGAAACTTTTGTTATTGTTGATTCTTATTTGGCACAAAAGGAAATTTATGATTTTATAGCTTTGATTTCATATAAGTCTTTATTTATTGATGATTATAATAGGATAGAATATCCTAAAGGAATTTTAATTAATCCAAATGTTTCTATCGATGGCTTAAAATATAGCGAACAAAACAGTAAAACTTTATTTTATGGTAAAGATTTTATAATTTTGAGAAGTTCTTTTCTTATGAAGAACGACCACATTATAAACAAGACTTGTAATAAAATTTTAATTATGTTAGGTGGTACTGACCCTAAAAATGTTACACCTAAAATATTACAAAATTTATGCATAAATTATCCTGAAATTTTATTTAAAGTTATTCTTTCAAAAAATAAAATTGAGGAAATTGAGAAAGTTAAGTATAGCAATAATATTGAATTTTACAGTAATTTAGATGAAAATGAAATGTATAATATTATGTGTGAAGTTGACTTTGCTATTACTGCTTGTGGACAAACTATATTCGAACTTATGGCTACACAAACACCTTTTTTAGCTGTTCAAATCGCAGATAACCAAGATAATAACCGTAAAATATTAGAAAAAAATATAGGTTATAATATTGTTCTTGATTTTGAAGATAAAGATTTTGAACTTAAACTTAATGAGTTTTTTAAAAATGCTATTTTGTGGGAAAATAGAAAAAACATAAGTAAAGTTTTAGGTAATATTATAAGTTTTGATGGTAGAAAAAATATAATAGATTTACTAATAAAAGATTTTTATAAAAAAGATTTAGTTTTGCGTAAAGCTAATAAGGAGGACGTTGAGTCTGTTTTTAAGCTTTCAAACGAAGATTATGTACGAAGATATTCTATTAATAAGGATAAAATATTATGGGAAAATCATATAAAATGGTTTGAAAATGTGATTTTTAGTGAAAAAGATTTTTTTTATATAGTTACTAATAATGAAAAAGATTTTTTAGGACAAGTAAGATTTAATATTAGTGAAAATGAATGTGTAATTAGTATTAGTTTAAGTATTGCAATTAAAGGAAAAGGCTTAGCCAATGATATTTTAAAAAAATCTTTATATGCTTTTTTTGAAGAAGAAAAGAAAACTTATGACATTATAGCTTATATTGATAAAGAAAATATAGGTTCGATTAAACTTTTTAAAAGCGTTGGGTTTAAGGAAATTTTTCCAAATAATAACTTGCTAAGGTTTATTTTAAAAAAAGGTGATTTTTATGAAAATAGATAATTTTGATTTAAATGAAAAAACATTTATTATAGCTGAAATGTCGGCTAACCATGGTCACGACATCAATATAGCTAAGGAAACAATAAAGGCTATGAAAGAGGCTGGTGCTGACGGTATAAAACTTCAAACTTATACTGCGGATACCCTTACTATAGATTGTAATAATGAATACTTTACTTTAAGTAGTGGTACTATATGGGACGGTAGAACTCTTTATGATTTATATAAAGAAGCTTATACTCCTTGGGAGTGGCATAAGGAATTAATGGAATATGCTAATAGTTTAGGACTTGTTTTTTTCTCTACTCCCTTTGATAAAAGTGCTGTAGATTTTTTAGAAGAACTTAATATACCAGTATATAAAGTTGCATCTTTTGAAATAAAAGATTTGCCTTTAATAAAATATATTGCAACTAAGGGTAAACCTATTATTATGTCTATTGGTCTTGCTACTTTAAGTGATATTGAAGAAGCTATTAACGTTTGCAAGTCTGTAGGTAATGAACAAATAATTTTATTGAAATGTACATCTTCTTATCCTGCGAAGCCTGAAGATGCTAATCTTAAGACTATTCCTAATATTAAGGAAACTTTTGGTGTAGAAGTTGGCTTATCTGACCATACTTTAGGAACTACTGTTCCTATTGTTGCTGTTACTTTAGGTGCTAAAGTAATCGAAAAACATTTTATTTTAGATAAAAATGTGGGTGGACCTGATGCAAGTTTTTCTTTAGAACCAGATGAGTTTAAAGAGATGGTTGAAGCTGTAAGAATAGCCGAAAAATCCATAGGTAAGGTAGATTATAGCTTAACTGAAGGCAAAATTAATAGTAGAAAACTAGGACGTTCATTATTTATAACCGAAGATATAAAAAAAGGTGAAATTTTTACAGAAAAAAATTTGCGTAGTATACGTCCCGGAAATGGAATAGAACCTAAATATATTGACGATTTTTTGGGTAAACCTTGTAAAAATGATATTAAAAAGGGCACTCCCGTCACTTGGGAAATAATATAATGGAGATATTATGAATAAAGAAAAAAGTTATTTTAAAAATATTTTATTTGTTCTAATTATTTTATTTTACATATATTTGATGGCTAAAATTTTGCTTTTTAAAAGCGTTGCTATAGGTGAAGTTTTCGATAGTAATAGGGAAATAATAAGAAATTGTAATTTTATTCCTTTTCATTCCATAAAAGAGTATTATTATTCCGGATATTTTTCTCATATTATAGCTACTATACAAGTAGTTGGCAATATTATTATATTTATACCTTTTGGCTTTTTGTGTTTGCTTTTATCAAAAGATAAAAAGTTTTTTAGTTGCATTTGGATTACTTTGGTATTTAGCTTGTTTATCGAAATGACACAAGGAGTTTTGGGTTTAGGTGTTGTAGATATTGATGATGTAATACTTAATTTTGCTGGTGGCTTTATAGGTGGGGTACTTTATAAATTATTACTATTTATACTTAAAGGTGATGAAAAAATAAAAACATTTATCATTATATTAACTATAATTTTAATTATAGTATACCTATTATTACTGTTTTATTTCCATTTTATGGGATATAAAATAAAATTAATATAGTTTTAAATATGTGTTAAATGTGAAAAATGTGTTTAAAATGTAAAACATACAAAAAGTTCTATAAAAGTCTAGATTTTTTTGAAATTTTAATATATAATACATTAGTATGGTGTTTAATTCCAAAATATCCTTAAAAAGTGTGAGGTCATTATGACGTTTTATAAAAAATTTGTAGATAGGTATTCAAATTATAATACTAAATCTTTAGCGATTGCTGTTTTTGTTGCAGTTTTAGTTTTGCTATTTTCTACTGTATTTATGTTTACTATGATTACAAATGGTGTTGATGCTGTTTATCGTGAAAGAAACTATAGAACAAATATGGTTGATTTCATGGAGCGAACAGAAGAGTTATCTAATTATGCTTATAACTATATTGGTACTGGCGATATTGTTTATTATAACGATTATGTTAAATTGGTTCAAGATGAAAGTCGCGAAAAATCTTTAAATAATGTTTTACTAATAGAAAATCTTTCTGAACACGAGATTGAGGTTTTAAATAATCTTCTTATTTATTCAGATAAAATTACTGAATATGATATGCAAGCTTTTGAAATGTTTGCTCAAGGTGATGTAAGTGATGCTCGAGATTTGTTATTTTTTAGCGAAGACTATACAAATTTGACGGCAAAGATAATTGAAGGCTATGAAGAATTAAGCGATGGCATAGATGATAGAATAAATTTTGAAACAAACAAAATTATGTCTTCTACTGTTTTATCTATTATTATTACTACTATTGTTGCTTTTTCTACTGTTTTTACAACTACATTACTTTTAATGAAATTTAAAAGGGTGCGTGAGGAGTCTGAACTTGACCAACTTACGGGATTACAAAACAGAAATAGCTATAAAGAAAAAATAGCTGAACTTATAAATGAAAAACCTGATAAATATGGAGCAATGATTTTTTCTGATATAGATAATTTAAAGTTTATAAATGACTGTTATGGTCATGATAACGGAGATAACTATATTAGAGCTATGGCAAATGCTTTAAGTGTTTTTAAAGAATATGAAAATGTATCTTCAAGACCGTCTGGTGACGAGTTTGTAGTTTATATTCACGGTTTTGATACTAAAGAAGAACTTGTTAATGCTATAAGTGAAAAAATAGATATTGCACGTAACTCATATTTTACTACTACTTTACATATAGAAGAAAAAATAAGATTTTCAACAGGTATTGCTATTTATCCTGATGACTCTCTTGAAGTTGGGGAGCTTTTAAAGTTTTCAGATTATGCTATGTTTAATATGAAAAAATCTTCTAAGGGTGAAGTTGCTTACTACGATAAAGTTACTATTGATAAAGGCTTTTTCCTAGTAAGAAATAGAGGATATTTAGATGAGTTTTTAGAAAAAGAGTTGCTTGATTTTGCGTTACAAGTTATCGTTGATGCTAATACTTTTGAGATATATGGTTATGAAGCTTTAATGCGACCTCAAATAAATGTTATTAACTCACCTTTTCTACTGCTAGCTTTAGCAAAAGAAGAATCTAAGCTTGATAAAATCGAAAGACTTGTTTTCAAAAAAGTTTTTGAAAAAATAAGCAAACTGAAAGAACTTGAAAAGTACAAAATCTTTATTAATAGTATCGCTGATCAAGAATTATCACAAAAAGAAATTCAAGATTATAGAAACAAATATCCGGATATATTTAAACGTCTTGTTATTGAAGTAACTGAACAAGAATATGCAGAAGAAAGTTTGCTTGAAGGCAAAACACGTTTGTTTAAAGATTATGGCGCTAATATTGCACTTGATGATTATGGTAGTGGCTATTCAAACGAGTTCTCTATACTTACAGGTTTGTATGATATAATAAAAATTGATATGAAAATCATTCGTGATATTGATACTGATTTAAAACGACAAGAAATCGTTAAAACTGTAATTAGAGTGTCTAAGCTTAACAACTTTAGAGTTTTAGCTGAAGGTGTTGAAACTGCAAATGAAGTTTTAACTTTACAAGAACTTGGTGTTGATTATATGCAAGGATACTTCTTTGGTAAGCCTGACTTAGAACTTAAAGAGGTTAATGCAAGTGCTTTTGAGTTACTTAAAAAATAATTTAATAAATGATAGCACTAGTATAAATGTTTTATTTAATTTATACTAGTGTTTTTTGTATAATCAGAATTTTAAATTGATTTTATAAAAAATAAATTAAAAAATAATTTTTTATAGAAAGATTGCTTTAAATATGATATAATAGTTTAATTAGTAATATGTAGATAACTTTATATATTGTAAAAATATTTATATATTAAAAGTCAGATTTATGAAAGAGGGTTTTTATGTTATTAAAAGAGCAAGTAAATGAGATTTTAGCTGTTGCTTTGCAACAAGGCGCAACTTTTGCTGAAGTTTATGCTGAAGAAACAAGAAAAGATTTGATTTCATTAATAAATGAAAAGGTTGATAAGAGTACATCTGGTATTGATGCTGGTGTAGGTATACGTGTTATTGCAAATAATAGATATATTTATAGTTATACAAATGATTTTTCTATAGAAAACTTAAAAAGTATAGCTAAAAAATCTGCTTTAGCACTTAAATATAATGACAATCAACAAGTAATGCCTTTTATGGACTATGAAAAAGAAAATTTACATATTAGTAAAATTCCTATGTTAGATACTCATAAATTACAAGTAATTGAAAAAATAAGAAACGCCAATGTTATAGCGAAAAAGTCATCATCTTTGATTACTGAAACATCAGGTAACTTGTTATGTGAAGTACATAACATACTTATAGCTAATAGTGAAGGTGTTTTTAAAAGTGATACACGTGAGTATGTTCGTACGATGATTAGCTCTATTGCAAGTACTGGCTCAAATAAACAAGTAGGTACATGTCGTCCCGGTATACAAGGAGGTTTTGAATTTTTTGAAACTTTAGATTTTGATGAGATAGGAGAAAGTACTGCTAAGTCTGCTGTAACTATGCTTGGTGCTGGTTATATGGAATCTGGGAAATTTCCTGTTATTATAGATAATAAGTTTGGTGGTGTTATATTCCATGAGGCTTGTGGACACCCTCTTGAGGCTACGAATTTAGTTCGTGGACTTTCTCCTTTTGTAGGTAAACTTGGGCAAAAAGTAGCTAATGAAAAACTTTGTGCTTGTGATGATGCTACTATTCCAAATGCATGGGGGAGTTCAAACTTTGATGATGAAGGTACGAAAACAAAGAAAAATATTTTAATAGAAAATGGAGTATTAAAAAGTTATTTAGTTGATAAATATTCTGGAGAAAAATTAGGATATGAAAGTACTGGTTCTGGCAGACGTCAAAGCTATAGATTTGCACCTGCTTCAAGAATGAGTAATACTTTTATAATGAGTGGCAAAGATAAAGTAAGTGATATTTTCGAATCTATAGAGTATGGTTTATATGCTAAAGAAATGGGCGGTGGATCTGTTAATTATAATTCATCATTTAACTTTGCAGTTTTAGAAGGTTATATTATTAGAAATGGAAAAATATGTGAACCTGTACGTGGTGCTACATTAATCGGTAAGGGGAATGAAGTTTTACAAGAAATTGATATGATTTCTGATAACTTAGATCATGCACAAGGTGTATGTGGTGCTAGTTCTGGGCAAATACCTACGAATGTAGGACAACCAACTTTACGTGTTCGTGAAATTACTATTGGAGGTCGTTAATATATGGAGTTAAATATTTTTAAAAAACAACTTATAAATAAGGCTTTAGAAAAGGGATTTACTGACTGTGAAGTATATTACTCTTTAAGTAGTAATTTTTCCATAGAAGTTTATAAAAGTAACCTTGATAAATACACTGATGCTACTTCCTCTGGTGTAGCTTTTAGAGGTATATATAAGGGTAATATGGGTTATGCCTATAGCGAAGTTTTAAAAGAAGATATTATTGATTTTTTAATTGATACTGCTATATTTAATGCCACTGTTATAGAAAATTGCGAAGAAGAAATAATATTTGAAGGTGAAGAAAATTATGATTTTATTGAGCCTTGTGTTTCTGAAACCTTATCTTTAGAAGAAAAAATAAAAGTTGCTTTTGATATAGAAGAAGCTATAAAAAAATATAGTGATAAAGTAGAAAACCCTATTATTAATTTAGGAAATTTTAAATCAATTACTTCTATTACTAATAGTAAAGGTTTAGATTTAACAGAAGAAAAAGCCTACTCTTTGACTTATGTAACTGTTACTGTAAAAGAGGGGGAAGAAAGAAAAAATGCCTATGAAATATGGGGTGGAAAGAGTTTTACTGAAATTGATATAAATAAATTTGTTTCAAAGGGAGTAGAAAAATCTTTAAGCAAGTTAGGTGAAAAATCTGTAAAATCTGGAAAGTATAATCTTTTGCTTACAAATGAAGTTACCTATGATTTTTTAGAAATATTTTTCAGTATGTTTGTAGGTGAACAAGTTCAAAAAGGGTTTTCTATACTAAAAGATAAACTAGGAGAAAAAATAGTTAGCGATTTAATAACTTTAAAGGATTTTAGTAAAGTAGAAGGTAGTTTAGCTATATCAGCTTTCGATAGTGAAGGTGTTGCTACTAGGGATACTATTTTAGTCGAAAATGGTGTACTTAAAAACTACTTATATAATTTGAAAACTGCTAAGGTAGATGGGGTTAAATCTTCTGGTAATGGTTTTAGAAATAGCTACAAAGGTGGTGTTACTACACTACCTAAAAACTTTTATATTGAAAAGGGTAATTTAACATATGACGAGATGGTTAAAAAACTTGATAATGGTATAATAATTGAAACTTTACAAGGTCAACATGCAGGGGCAAACTCAATAACTGGGGAGTTTTCACTACAAGCATACGGTAAGCTCGTAGTTGATGGGAAGATTGTACAACCTATAGATGGTATCGTTATATCAGATTCATACTTAAATATGCTGTCTAAAGTTTTAGCTGTAGGTTCTGACTTGAAATTTGACCTTCCTATGGGTGCTTGTTGTTTTGGTGCACCATCTATTATCGTTTCAGACGTAAGTGTGGCAGGTGAATAAATATGATTTCATTTATAAAGGGCAATGTTGAGGTAATAGGAAAAGACTATATTGTTATAGAAAATAATGGTATAGGATTTTTGATTAAGGCTACTTTAGGTACTATTTCAAAGGCGACAAAGGGTGCAGAATTAAAAATATTTACACATATGCAAGTACGTGAAGATGATATATCTTTATATGGTTTTTTGTATCAAGATGAATTAAATATGTTTACTATGTTGACTTCTGTTTCTGGAATAGGTCCGAAGGGTGCTTTAGCAATACTTGATTTACTATCTCCTTCAGATATAATGCTATATATTGTATCTGAAGACAGTAAAGCTTTATCGAAGGCAAAGGGTGTTGGTTTGAAAACTGCTCAAAGAATAATTCTTGAGCTAAAAGACAAAATGAAAGCTAATTCTATTGTTAATAGTGATATGGATTTGACTACATATGTTGCACCACGAAGCAATTCATCTTTAGAGGTAATTGATGCTATTGATGCACTTATTGCTCTTGGATATGAAAAAAGTGATGCAGTTAAGTCAGTTAATATTGTTTATACAGAAAATATGAGTGTGCAAGATACTATAAAAAAAGCATTAAAAAACTTATCTAGCTAAGGAGTATATATGGATAGGATTATTACATCAATACAACTTGATAGTGAAGAAAAAGACTTAGAGCTAAGTTTACGTCCTAAGTCCTTTGATAATTATTTAGGTCAAGAAAAAGTAAAGTCGAATATGAAGGTTTTTATTGAGGCTGCTAAACTTCGTAATGAACCTTTAGACCACGTTTTATTATATGGTCCTCCCGGACTTGGTAAAACAACTTTATCAAATATTATTGCTTGTGAACTTAATGTTAATATTAAAATAACAAGTGGCCCTGCTATAGAAAAAGCTGGTGATATGGCTGCTATTTTAAATGATTTGCAAGAAAATGATGTTTTGTTTATTGATGAAATCCATAGACTAAATAGAACTATTGAAGAGATACTATACTCTGCTATGGAAGATTTTGCTTTAGATATAGTTATAGGTAAAGGACAAGCAGCTAAAAGTTTACGTCTTGACCTGCCAAAATTTACACTTGTAGGCGCTACCACTCGTGTTGGTCTTTTAACTACTCCTTTACGTGATAGATTTGGTGTTATACAAAAGCTGGAACTTTATAATATAGAAGAATTATCTAGTATTATTAAAAGGTCTGCTAGTGTATTAAACCTTAAAATAGATGAAGGGGCATCTATTGAAATTGCGAGAAGGTCAAGAGGTACACCACGTATAGCTAATAGGCTACTAAAAAGGGTGCGTGATTTTGCAGAGGTTTTATATAATGGTGATATAAGCGTTGATGTTGCACAGGAAACTTTGGACAGACTTGAGGTTGATTCTTTAGGACTTGACGGCAATGACAGATTATTACTACAAAATATAATCGAAAAATTTGACGGTGGGCCTGTTGGTCTTGAAACACTTGCTGTATCTTTAGGAGAAGATAAAGATACAATCGAAGATGTTTATGAACCATATCTTATACAACTTGGTTTTATCAATCGTACAAAAAGTGGCCGCATAGCTACAAAAAAATGTTATGAACATTTGGGGTTAAAATATTTAAAAGGTGAAGCCTTTGATAATTTAAGTTTATTTTAGAAAGGAAATTTTTTATGGAAAAAGTACACGTTTTTGGTCACCGTAAGCCAGATACTGATTCTATTTGTTCGGCTATCGCTTACGCAAATTTTAAAGGGCAAACTTGTGAGAAAAATTATATTCCCTATAGACTTGGGGAAATAAATAAAGAAACAAAGTTTGTACTTGATTATTTTAATGTTAAAGAGCCTGAATTTTTATCTGAAATAACTATTCGTGTTCGAGATTTGAAACTTCATAAGCCACACATAATATCAAAAGAAACACCTATTAAAAAAGTGTGGGAGATGATTAAAACTTTGCCTAATAGTAAGCTTATACCAATTCTTGACGATTTTAACAAAATAGAGGGTATTGCTACTTTAGGAGATATTGCTGACCATGTTTTAGACGCACCTAATATGGACATTGCTTTAAAAAATGAAATACTTTTTGAAAATTTGGTCAACTGTATTCAAGGTTCTGTAAATAACAGAAACTTTCCAACTAGAGCTGTTAAAGGTCGTATTATCGTTGGTGCTTCTTTTAAAGATGACGAACTTGACGAAAATGATATCGTTGTGACAAACCGTAAGGAAAAGGCTGAGGAGTTACTTAAAAATTCTGCTCTAAGATATATGCTCCTTACTGATGGTCAAAAAATTGATATTGAAACTGATAAGTTTGTTATTACAACTGATTTATCACTTTATAAAGTTGTTACTGACATAAATCAATCTGTTTCTGTTAGTTCTATTATGCGAAATGATAATGTGATGATGATATATGCAAATCAAAAAGTTGACGAAGTAAAAGAAATCCTTCACTCGTCTTCTCACCGTAACTTCCCTGTTATTGACGCTGATGAGCATTTTATGGGTATATTATCTAGTCGTCACCTCATTTACGATATACGTAAAGAAGTTATACTTGTTGACCATAACGAAAAAGGACAATCTGTTGTTGGACTTGAAAACGCAAAAATAAATGAAATAATCGACCACCATAGAATCTCTGACCTTGAAACAGATTTACCTTTACTTATACGTTCAGAGCCTGTTGGTTGTACTTCTACTTTAATATACAAGCTATATCGAGAAAATATTATACCTATATCTAAAGAAATTGCTGGTATTATGCTAGGTGCTATTTTATCCGATACTTTAATTTTAACTTCATCTACTTGTACTAGTGAAGACGTTAATGCTGCTGAAAGACTTGCTACTATTGCTGATATAGACTTAAAAGATTTCGGTCAAAAGATGTTTGAGGCTTCAACTTCTATTGAAGGTTTAAGCGCAACAGAAATACTTGAAATAGATAGTAAACTATTTGTTATTGGTAAAAGCGATGTTTATATTTCACAAGTGAATACTTTAAAGTTAAACGATGTTTTAACTATGAAGGACGATTTACACAAAGCTATGATTGACTTTTGTAAGTCTAATAAGGCACAACTTTGCATTTTACTTGTTACAGATATATATTTAGGTGGTTCAGAAATAATTGTAGCTGGTTCTGATATGAAATATGCAAGAAAAGCTTTTGGTATATCTGAAAATGAATACAGTATATATTTATCTGGAGTTACAAGTCGTAAAAAACAAATAGTTCCTAAGCTTGACCGTGTGATTAAGCAAGGAATGTAGAAAAACTAGTTATCTTTAGGAGGATTTTATGAAATTTACAATAGAAGATTTTATTTTTACTATAGTTGAAGAACTTGAGCAATATGAAGATTTAGATTTAGAATATGTTGATAAATGGTGCCATACTTTTGAAAAGATGGTTAAAAATGGCGAAATAAGTAAGAAAAACCTTGTAAAAGAGGGCGATGAACTTTATTTTGTTTTAAATGACGAAACAGAAGTTTTTGCTATTGTTGATGACTATATTGAAGCCATTGAAAATAACAGTATTACAGAATACTGGAAAACATTTCTATAAAAGAGGTATAAGTGGTTATGAGAGAAGATAATATAAGAATGCAATCATCGGATCCAAAATTAAATTCTAAAATAAGAGCAAAGGTTTTAGATCCTGATTCTCCAGTTTATTGGTATATAAAATTTAATTTACAACTTGATCATGAGTCTATATCATCTAAGAGTATGTTTGTTACTGACTTAGGTGGTTATGTTATGAACACATATATTGACTATAATTCAGAAAGAAATTTGATATCTATAACACCCCTTGATACTTATGTACAAGAGTATTACTATGTATTAAATATTACTACAGGCGTGCGTTCGGCAAAGGGTACTGCTCTTAAAAAGCCTATAAATATTTTATTTAAGCTTTTTGATGACAAAATATCTGAGAGCCAAGTTCTAAAAGACGACCAAAGTGTTCCTAAGGCAATAGAACGTACAAAAAATTATGACCCTTATAAAGTAAAATCTAAAATATACGGTGTAGACCAGCTTATTAACGAAAGTGTAGGTCAAGATACATTACCTCTTGAAAATACATCACTTAACCCTTTTTTTGCAGGTGCAAGTATTATTCTTTTACTTATATCTATAACAACTATGATTTTGCCTTTTATTATTGGTTCTTTAGTTATTGCTATGGCTGGTGCAGGTCATATAATTTATCAAATATCAAGACCAACTATGCGTGGTACTATGAACTATAATAGAGGTGTGAAACTATTTAATAGTGGTCGATATAAAGAGGCTAAAGATTTTTTTAAAAAAGCTTGGACTTACGATCAATATAATAAAAAAATAGAATATGCGTTACAAAAAGTGGATTACTTTTTATAACGCATATAAGAATTAACTATTTATTTTGATTTACATGTAGCACATTTTCCATAAAGGAAACCTTGTAAGCTTTCAACCTCAAAATTTTGTAATAGGTTGTTATCAAAATCAATTTTTGAATGTATGTCAAATATTTTTTCACACTCACTACAGTAAAAATGTATATGGGGTACTACTGTACCATCATATCTGAAACTGCTTTCACCTACATTAAAACCAAGTATTAATTTACTGCTTTTAAATGTTTCAAGTGTTTTATATACAGTACCGAGAGAAAGATTTGGATTTAAAGGTTTTAAATCTTTATATACCTTTTCTGCTGTTGGGTGATCCAAAGAATTTAATAAATAATGATAAATAGCAATTCTTTGTGAAGTTACTTTTAAATTCTTTTCTTTAAGATTTGTAACTATAAAATCTAGTTGCTTTTCTGCTGATTGCATTTTACACCTCCTTAGTGATAACTATTATTATATAATAGTATATCACATTTATGCAACTTTGAAAAGGGTTTTACAAAAAATTTATAAATTTAGGAGAAATATGTTAAATATAGTGTTGTTATCACCGGAAAAACCCCATAATACAGGTGCTATTGGTAGAACCTGTATGTGCACAAATAGTAAACTACATATAATAAAGCCTTTTTCTTTCGATTTGTCTGATAAAGGCGTTAAAAGAGCCGGTCTTGACTATTGGCATAGAGTCGACGTTACTGTTTATGAGAACTACGAAGAATTTTTATTTAAGAATAATTATCCTAATGTATATTATGCTACTACTAAGGCTTTACAAACTTATGCTGATGTAACATATAAGGATAATGACTTCATTTTTTTTGGTAGTGAAGGTTCAGGTATACCAGAAGAAATTTTAGTTGCTAACAAAAATAATTGTATCCGTATACCTATGATAGAAAATGAAAGATCCCTAAATCTAGCAAATTCTGCTTCAATTTTACTTTATGAAGCTTTAAGACAAAATGATTTTTTTGAACTTGAAAAAAAAGGTAATTTGCACAAGCTTAAATGGAATTAATAGTTGAATTTTTTTTGTTTTTGTAGTATCATTGATAGTATATTTAATGAGAAAAAAATACAATACTAGTATAATAGTTAAGAATATAAATGTGTAGAATTTTATAATGAGGTATTTTATGGAAAAAAAAGTAAGTTTTTTTGAATTTGTATTTACTGACAAAAATAGACATGGAACTAATAATATTGAGAGTTTTAAAAAAGAAGATGATGATATTTTTGCTTTTACAAAAAAAGAAGAAATACCTTTAAATAAAAATAATGAGCCAAATAGTCTTTTTAAGTTTGATGAAGATGCCGATAAAGACGATGAAAATGTACCTTTGAAAATTTCAAATAGTGCAGTTGCTAAGAACAATAAATTTGAAATTCTTGAAAATGTTGAGAAAAAAATTTCTAAAAAAGCACATAGTAAGGCTAATAAAATAAATGAAAGTGTTTCTAAATTTAATTTTATTGAAGATGAAGAACTAATCCAAAAGGATACTATTAGTGAAGTTATAAAAAGCAAAGATAGTAGTGAAGTTTTTAATAAGTTTAATATTTTAGAAGATGAAAAAGTTGAAATTAATGATTTAAGCAAATTTACTGAAGATGATGACATAGATGATGAAAAAGAAAATGCATTATCAAGCATTTTAGCTGCTTCAAAAAATAATGCTGTAGATTTATTCAGCGAACTTAAAACTGAAACTAAAAATACTGCAAAAAATAAAAATAATGCTCTATCCGATCTCCAAAATATGGCTAATTCACTTATTGAAGAAGATATGTTTGATTATGAAGGCTTTAACAAGATGATGGAAAAAGGTAGCGATAATAGACAAACTGTAAAAGCTAAAGAAGAAGAAAATAGCGACATAAATTTTCCGATGATATAAGAATAGGGTGAGTTTGAATGAAAAAACTTAGATTAGGTGACCTTCTAGTTGCCGCAGGAAAAATAAATGAAGAACAACTTATGATGGCTTTAAAAATCCAAAAGGAAAAGGGTGGCAAAAAACTTGGTGCTATTCTTGTTTCTGAAGGATTTTTAACTGAGCGTGTTATGCTTAGTGCCTTAGAAGAACAGTTAGGTATTCCTTATGTTGACCTATCAACAGTTAGAATGGAAAAAGAAATAGTTAAGTCTTTAAAAGAGGAAATCGCAAGACGACATAATGTTATTGTTGTTGGTATGAGAAATAACAAATTTATTGTTGCAACTAGCGACCCTTTAGATATTGATGCTTTAGATGATATACGTATTGCACTTGGGCAAGAACCTATTTTAGCACTTGCTATTAAGACTGCTATTGCTCAAGCTATAAATAAAGAATATGATGCTCAAGATGAAGTTGATAAGGCTGTACGTGAGTTTAGTGAGCAAAATACTAACATTGAGGCTGACCTTTTTATAGAGGAAGAGGCTGTTACAAATTCACCTATGGTTCGTCTTGTTAATACTATATTAAGTCAAGCTGTAAAACAAGGTGTATCGGATATTCATATTGAGCCTTTTGAAGATAGAGTACGTATACGTTTTCGTATTGATGGTGAGCTTATTGAGGCTATGACTACTTCAAAGGCTACTCATGCGGCTATTGCTACACGTATAAAAATCATTGGTAGAATGGACATAGCTGAGAAGAGAAAGCCTCAAGATGGTCGTCTTGAAACAAATATTTTAGGCAAAAACATAGATATGCGTATTTCTGTTTTACCTACAGTTCATGGGGAAAAAATCGTTATTCGTTTACTTGACCGTGACGGTTTACTTGTTTCTCGTGATGTATTAAACTTTACTCCTAGTAATGAACTTTTGTTTAGTAAAATGTTACGTGCACCAGAAGGTATGATTCTTATGACCGGGCCTACTGGTTCTGGTAAGACTACAACTCTGTATACAGTACTTAGAGAGTTTAATGAAATAAATACTAATATTGTTACTGTTGAAGACCCTGTTGAATATCGTATTGACGGTATAAATCAAGTTCAAGTTTCAGATAAGGCTGGCTTAACTTTCGCTTCAAGTTTACGTTCTATATTACGTCAAGACCCTGATGTTGTAATGGTTGGGGAAATACGTGATAGTGAAACAGCAGAAATAGCTTGTCGTGCTGCTTTAACAGGTCATATAGTTTTATCTACTCTACATACAAACGATACTGCATCTACTATAAACCGTTTGCTTGATATGGGTATTGATACTTATTTAGTTTCTTCATCTTTAGTAGGTATTGTTGCACAACGTCTTGTACGTCGTGTATGTGATAATTGTAGAGAAGAATATATCATTAGTGATGAAGAAAAAGAATTACTTGGTATTGATGAAAATATAAAGGCATATAGAGGCTCTGGTTGTAATATATGTAATCATACAGGTTATAGAGGTCGTACTGCTATACATGAAGTTTTACTTGTTGACCAAAGTGTTCGTATACTTATAAATAAAGGTGCTACTAGTGATGAAATAAAACAACGTGGTATTGAAATGGGTATGACAACTTTACATCAAACTTGTTTAACTTTAGTGAAAAATGGAATTACTAGTCCAGAAGAAATGATTAAAATAGCATATTCTATTGATATGTAGGAGGTTACTTTTGAAACTACTTGAAATTTTAGCAAAATGTAGAAGCGTTAGTAGTTCTGACGTTCATATTACTATTGGTGCACCACCTATTTTAAGAGTAAGTGGTGAGTTAAAAGCTATTTCACCAAAGTTACTTACTAAAGAAGATACGGAGAGCTTGTGTCGTGAAGTTTTAGATAAGGAACGATTTGAAATACTAAAAAATACTGGGGAAATGGACTGCTCTTTTGAAGAACCTTCTGTTGGAAGATTTCGTGTTAACTGCTTCCGTCAACGTGGTGGTTATGCTATTGTAATGCGTGCTATAAACACTAAAATACCAGCTATGGAGTCCTTAGGTTTACCTAATGTTGTTAAAGAACTTTGTAATAAAAGACGTGGTCTTATTCTTGTAACAGGTCCGACAGGTTCTGGTAAGTCAACTACACTTGCTTCTATGATAGATAACATAAATTCAAGTCGTAATGAACATATAATTACTATTGAAGACCCTATTGAATACTTACATCAACATAAAAAGTCTATTGTAAATCAACGTGAAGTTGGTGAGGATACTAACTCTTTTGGTAACGCTTTACGTGCCTCTTTACGTGAAGACCCTGACATTATACTTGTAGGTGAGATGCGTGACCTTGAAACCATTCAAACTGCTATTACTGCTGCTGAAACGGGACACTTGGTTTTATCTACGCTACATACTATCGGTGCAGCTAAGACTATTGACCGTATTATAGACGTTTTTCCACCTCATCAACAACAACAAGTACGTGTTCAACTTGCATCTGTTCTTGAGGCTGTTGTTTCACAACAACTTATGCCTGTTGCAAATGGAAATGGACGTGTTGCAGCTTTTGAAATTATGTTATCTTCTTCAGCTGTTAAAGGGCTAGTACGTGAAAGTAAAACACATCAAATTCAAAATATCATACAAACTTCAAGAGAAAAGGGTATGATTACTATGGATACATATTTAAAAGAGCTTGTAGATGGACATAAAATAACTAAAGAAATTGCCTTAAAATTTGCTGTTGATGGCGATGCTTTAGAAAAAGAACTGTAGGGTTAAAAAAAAGGGGTGACAAATTTGCCTTATTTCTACTATAAGGAAGCAGGTAAAGACGGAATAGTCGGTGAAGGCTACGTTGATGCAGATAATGAAAGTGATGTTATAAAAGGAATAAAGGCTAGAGGTAAGACACCTGTTTTAATTAAGCCTGCAAAACCTCCTAAAGAACTTGTTAGAGGTAACCCTCAATATAATAAAGCTGATCAATCTGATAGTATACTTAATATGGAAATAAATATTGGTGGTGGCGTAAAACTTAAAGATATTGCTGTTTTTTGTAAGCAAATGAGTGTTATGTTACTTGCAGGTATGGATCTTATACGTACTATTGATGTTTTAAATGCACAGTCAGAAAATAAAAAATTAAAAAATGCTTTGTATGATGTTGGTATTGAACTTAAAAAAGGTTATATGTTATCAAGATCTTTAAAAAGACACCCTAAGGTTTTTCCGGAGCTTTTAATCGCTATGGTTGAGTCTGGTGAGCTTACTGGTTCTTTAGATATTGTTATGGAAAATATGAGTACGCACTATACAAAGGAAGATGCTATACAACGTAAGATAAAAAGTGCTATGGTATATCCTATACTTCTTGCTGTTGTTGCTACAATCGTTGTAGTTGCTTTACTTGTTTTCGTTTTACCAACCTTTGTTGGAATGTTTGATACTGCTGGTATGGCACTACCAGGTCCGACACAATTTTTACTTGATATATCAGACTCTATAAAAAATTATTATTTTATACAAATTCCAGTGATTATTGCTACTGTAATAGGGATAAATATGGCACTTAAAGTACCTTCTGTACGTTATAGATATCACTATATAATTAGCAAAATACCTATGTTTGGTCCCGGTTTTGTTAAGCTTGCTTCTGCAAGATTTTGCCGTACTTTAGCCACTTTACTTAGTTCTGGTATACCTATTGTACGTGCACTTGAAGCTTCTGCTAAAGTTACGAATAACCAATATATAATAGGTGGTATGGAAAAAGTTATTGAAGAAATAAAAAAAGGTCAAGCACTAAACATTTTATTACGTGATATGAAATACTTTCCTCCTATGATGATTTCTATGGTTGCCATAGGTGAGGAATCAGGGGACATTGAAAGTATGCTACAAAGAACTGCTGACTACTATGATAGTGAAATGGAAGCTATTATAAAAGACTTAACATCACTTGTTGAACCTATTATGATTGTTGTTATGGCTGTTATTATAGGATTTATAGTTATCGCTTTATTCTTACCTATGATTGAATCTTTAGGTACTGTTGGTAGTGATGTTTTATATAATAGTACTTTTTTTGATATGGCAACAAATGTCATATACTCCAACGATGTCATATAGGATAGATTTTTACTTTATATGTAAACTAATGGAAAATATTTTAAGAAATACAAGGACGGGGATTTTATGTTTCTTAATAAAAAATTTAATAAACATATGGGTGCCTCTAGTTTAGAAATATTTCTTGTAATAGGTGTTTTAGGTGTAATGCTATTTGTATTTATACCTATATTTACTTCTTTTATAGGTGACTCTAAAGATGCAAGGACTTATTCGGACTTTAAAGTTATGTATCGTAGCGTTTTAAGCGGTATATATGAATGGGATATGTCAGATAGTGAGTTACCTACACTTAATAGCAAAGGTTTAGACAGTTCGGAAAAAGAATATTCTGAACATTTTGAATATATTGCAAAGGTGCTACCGTATACTTTCACTTTAGATGAACCATATGAAGGTGATAATGATTCTACTACTTGGCGTGTAGTTTTTACTTTTAATGAGGATAAGCCTTACGATATATATATATATAACGGTGAATACGTAAGTGTAAATTCAAATGATCCAATTTTGCGTCAGGAATTTGAAAATTTAAAGTAAAAAGTTTTGAAAAAAATTTAAGTTTTTTTAATTTATGTCGATATATAAGTATACAGAAATCATCTAAATTTTTCATAATATTTAGAATAGAAAAAGTTTGTCCTAAATATGTCTAAATTGTGAAATTTTGGTGAAAATTATGTTTTATTATTGCATTAAGTTTACTAATGTGATAGAATAAAAAAGCAGTGAAGATTATTCAAGGAGGGAGATAGAAAAGGGTTTAGTTTAAAAACATATAATAAAACTTTAAACGAATAAGTATTTATTAAATAGTTAACTGAAAGTTTATGTAAAATAGGATTTCACATTTACAACAAATTCTGTTAATTAGACCTTAATAAATAAAAGTACAAAGTATAAAAAATATAAATTTTGTACTGTTTGTATTTTAACTTATGAACCATAAGAATTTGCAACTGAATTAACAGTAAAAAATAACTGTTAATATGTTATGTCTTGCATATAGCAAGATGAAAAATAATTTATTTTTTAAAAGGAGATATTATGAAAAAATTAACTAAGAAAAAAGGTTTTACACTTGTTGAACTTATCGTTGTAATCGCGATTATCATTATTCTTGCAGCTCTTGCTGTACCTCGTGTTACTAAATATATCGATGAAGCTAGAGAAGCAAACAGAAATGGTAACTTCGCTACTATGTATACGGCTACAACTGCAGCTATTACTGATTACCAAAAAGAAGTAGGTTCAAGTTTTACTTCAGGTGCATCATATAATGTTTCTACTCCTACAACTATAGCAGGTATCAAAGATGTTGAAACTGCTATCAATACTAACTTACAAGCTATTATGCCTTCAGGTTCTGGATTTACTTTAGGTACTGGTGATACAACTAAATGGGAAATAAGCTTTACAGCTACTACTACTACTGGTACACCTACTGTAGAAAATATTACAATAAAATATGATGGCTATACAGCTTTAAATGGTGCAACACCAACAAAATAATTAATACTTATATATAAATAAATGGCAACCATAGGGTTGCCATTTATTTATAAAATCAAAAGTTTAGCTATAGTATAAAGCTTTTATGAGCAGAAATACATAAATAATATGGATAAAAATTAGTTTTAGTTTAGTATTAAGATTAAGATTAAGATTAATAGTAATCTTAACTAAAGTAGGTATGTATGAAAAAAGAGATGAGAAATAAGAAAAAAGGCTTTACTTTGGTGGAGTTGATTGTAGTTATAGCTATTATAATTATACTTGCGGCTATGGCAGTGCCAAGGGTGACAAAGTATATAGATGAGGCAAGAGAGGCTCAAGTTACGGCAGATTTTCGTGTAATGTATGAAAGTACTAATATAGCTATTGCAGAATATCAAGTTAACTATGGGGAAATACCAGAAGATTATGGCTATTTAATAAGTGATGGTGAACTAGTAGAAGATAGTGAAGATATAAGCAATATTGAAGATACCAATGTAAAGGTTAGAAGAGGTGTTAGAAAATATTTGCAAGACATAATTCCAGCTAACTTTGAATTAGGTAATCCTACAAATAATTCTGGTAAGTGGGAAGTTCGATTTAATGTGGATAGTGACAAAAGGGTTACTGATTTGGGTATAGCTTATATGGGATACTACTATTTAGATGGTGCATTTGTAGATGAGGAAACTTATACTTCTATAGATTGATAGGAAGGTATTATGAAAAAAACAAATAAGAATAAAGGATTTACTCTAGTTGAGCTTATAGTAGTTATAGCAATAATAATGATACTTTCAGCTATGGCTGTACCACGTATTATAAAATATGTAGATGAAGCGAAAGAGGCACAGATTGAAACTGATTTTATAGAAATAAAAAATGCTATGGAAAGAGCTTTAATTGAATGTAAGTTAGATGGTGGAACACTTAGACCTGGAGACTATTCTAATTTAGGTGGGGCAATTCAGGGGGCTAATTTGGTTGGTCACTTTGAGGAAACTTTACCGGGTAAAATGACATTTAATAGTAATCCCACAGAAATGAATGATTTAACAATAGTAGGTTCGGTTTTTGCTCCTGATGAGTATAAATTTACTGTTACCTTTAAGCTAAATGGTGTAGAACGATATATGGCTTTTTATTATTAAACTGGGATAAAGTTGCAATTTAGGTGTTATTAATAGTAAGATAAAGTTAGCTCGCTTAAGTAAATTTTGTCAATTTCGACATATTATAATAAATTTTAGCTAAGTAATATCCAATTTACTATGACTTTAACCCAAAAGACATAAGATTAGTAGGTATATTGAGGGTGCTGATAAAGGATAGAAAAAAATATTTGGGAGTTTTTCAATAAGATAATTTCAATTTTTTCCTTACTCACTTAACGCAAAATCGTTGTTTTGCTTGTTCGTAAGGTCGCACTGC
>JBKECM010000170.1:0-7043 GCA_047974615.1 Lachnospirales bacterium | reverse complement strand
GCTGGTGAGGGGTTACTGATTTATGGTAGTACGATTATTCCATTTATAGACCATTTCCCTAGAGATACGGAATTATATAGTATTATGACAATTAAACTTAGTGAAATTGAAGGTGGTGTTGCTTAGATGAGTAAAGGTCAGAAAAAAAGGTTGCGTAAAAAAGCTAATAAACTTGAAAAAACAGAGAATAAACTTTTTAAAGCACAAGATAAAGTGCCTGAAAAAAAGAAAGCTGATAAAAAGGCTAAACGACAAGTTACAAAAAAACGAAGTAGAAATCAAGATAACAATAGCTATAATCAAGCAAGCGATAAACAAAGCTCAAAACTTCAACACAAAGAATATAAGTCAAAATTATCATTTGAAAGCGATAGACCTAAAAATTCAGAAAACCTAAAGGGAAAATCTAAAAATTCTGAAAATTTAAAAGGACGAGCAAATAAGCTTGAAGATTTAAACAAACCGACATCTATGCCAGTTGATTTAGTTAAGTCCCAACCTAAAAAACAATTAGTATATCGTTTTCATAAGGAAATGGAAAAAAGCGAAGATGAAAATTTAGGAGTTAAAACTGTTCATAGCACAGAAAAAACAGCAGAGTTTACTGGTGGTAAAATTTCAATGATACGAAAACATCAAAAACAAAAACCATATAAACGATTAGCTAAAACAGAGAAAAAGGCAACTACTGCTAAAATTAATTATGAGTATGAGAAGAAATTAGCTGAAAACCCACAACTTAAAAGTAATCCTTTATCAAAATTTAACCAAAAACGAGCAATAAAAAAGGAGTATGCAAAAACCTATAGAAGTACATATAAAAATGTTGGGACTACTGTTAAAAATACTGCTAAAAAAGGTGCTGATTTCACAACTAAAACTATTACAGCAGTTACTAAAAATCCTAAAGTCATGGTTGTTTTATTAATACTTATGTTTGTTGTTTTAGTTGTTACAAGTGTTTCATCAACAGTATCAACAGTTATGGACGGAGTAATAAATTCTGTTGTTAGTTCATCTTACACATCTGAAGATGAAGAATTAATAAAAGTCGAGGAAAATTATATTGAACTGGAAAATGATTTACAAGAAAAAGTAAATAACATTGAAAGTGATTATCCTGGATATGACGAATATCGTTATAATTTGGCAGAAATAGGTCATAACCCTCACGCACTAGCAGCCTATTTAACAGCCTTATTACAATATTATAAGGCTGATGAAGTGAATGATGAATTAGAAAGTCTTTTTGGATTACAGTATAAGCTTACTATTGAGGAAGAAGTTGAGATAAGATATAGAACTGAAACACGAACGGACACTTGGACTGATTCAGAAGGTAATAGTCATAGTGATACTTATACAGTTGAAGTGCCTTACGAATATTATATTTTAAATGTTACTTTAACAAACACATCTATTGATATGTTAGCACCTACTCTTTTAACAGAAGACCAACTTGAATTATACAGAATACTAAGACAAACAAAGGGTAATAAGCCTGATTTGTTTCCAGATAATATGGAAAGTAATGTTCCACCAGTTGACTATCAAATACCAGGTGATGCACTAACAGACCCAGAGTTTGCGGCACTTATCCAGGAGGCAGAAAAATATCTTGGATTTCCATATGTCTGGGGCGGCAGTTCGCCTAGTACATCTTTTGATTGTAGTGGCTTTGTATGTTGGGTACTTAATCAAACTGGTACAGCTAATATAGGTCGTACAACAGCACAAGGGATATTTAATCAATGTGCAGTAGTTTCACCGAGCGAGGCAAAACCTGGAGATATAATTTTCTTTCAAGGTACTTATAGTACAACGGAAACAGTAACGCACGTCGGCATTTATGTAGGTGACGGAATGATGATACATTGTGGCGACCCGATTGGTTATGCAAGCATTAATTCTAGTTTTTGGAGTAGTCATTTTTACGCATTTGGTAGGCTGCATACCGAGCAGTAATGCGTAGCATTACGACCAGGTAGGTTTTAAATTTAGTATAGGTTAATCAAGACTAACTAAAAAAGGAGTTTTTTTATGAATGTTAAATTAAGAAAAGTAATTAAGGAAATTGAGAAAAACGAGAAACTTTTACACACAACTCAAGATAATCTAAAAGCTTTATACAAAGAAAAGACAGACCTTGAAAATCTCGATATGGTTGATTTTCTTAGAAAAAACAAGATAAGTCATAATGACTTACAAAGTATAGTTGACTTATTGCACGATGAACGTGGAGATATAATTCCATTAAAAACTGAAAATAAAGAAAATTTGGAGGTACAAAAAGATGAGGAAAACTAAATTTTTAATAGCTTTTGCATTTAGTATATTTTTATTAAATAGTAGTCCAGTTACTACTTATGCAAAAGTAGATGAAACACAAGAAATAGACCTTAGTAATATAACTGAAGTACCAGTTGTTACTGAAAAACCGACAGAAGAAACTGAAAAAACACAAGAAAAAGTAAATATTAATGGTAATGTACCACTAACACCTGATGGAAATTTGACATTAGTTGATGATGTTACAACAAGTGATGAAACGGAAAAACAGTTCATCACAGCAGTTTCTAAAAATGGCAATTATTTTTATTTAGTAATTGATAGAAGTGATAATAAAGATAATGTTTACTTGCTTAATTTAGTTGATGAGGCTGAATTAACGGCACTTATCGAAGAAGAAGATACAACTGCAAACGAAATTACAGAGCCAGTTCCTATAAAAATAATCCCTGATACAAGTTTAGAAACAGAAACTACAGATACGACAGAAAATGAAGAAGTTTCTACAGAAACAGAAAAACCAAAAAAAAATGCCTTGCCTGCTATTATGACTTTATTGTTATTAGTTGGTGGAGGTGTTTTTTATTATCTAAAATTTGTTAAAGGTGGCAGTATTAATAAAGGTGATACCGATGTTAGCGAATTTGACGATGATTATGACGATATGGAAGATGAGGAAGATATTGAGTATGAAGTACCTGATGATTTGTCTGATGATGATATGGATAAATTAGAAGATTATGATAATGATAGTCTTTAATTTAGCTTTCATCTATATTAATTCAGTTATTCCAAAATTTCGAATAACTGAATTTAAAAATAGATATTTTGAGTTATTAAGTTTTTCTTAATAACTCAAAATCAAAAATATAATTATCAACTATATTGATATTTTATCATAATTATGATAAAATATAGAAAACTAGATATAATAAGTATAGCTAGTTATATTTTTGTCTTAAAACATTATGAGGAGTTGATTATATGAATAAAATTAGACCAGTTTCAGATTTAAGAAATAATTTTGCAGATATATCAAAAATTGTACACGAAACAAACGAGCCAGTTTTTCTTACTAAAAATGGTTATGGCGATATGGTAGTTATGAGTATGGAGTCTTTTGAAGATTTGCATTTTGAAAGTGAAATTTACTTTAAACTAAGTGAGGCTGAAAAAGAAGCCGAAATGACAAGTCAAAGATTTTCTTCAAAAGATGTACTAAATGCTATGAAAGAATCAATCGTTGTTTTAGATGCCCATTCAGTAAATTAAGTTTAGGAAAGGGTAATTAATATGTATACAGTTGAATATTTACCAGTAGCAAAAAATGACATGGTTGGTATAATAAATTATATTAGCAATGATTTACAAATTCCATTAGTAGCTGATAGGTTTGCCGATGAAATGATAGAGAAAATTGAAAGTTTGTCATTGTTTCCTTATAGTAATTCTGTTTATTTTCCAGTACGTCAACTAAAAAAAGAATATAGAAAATTACTGATTAAAAATTTTATTGTATTTTATTATATTGTTGAACAGTCTAAGGTAGTTACTGTTGCTAGAGTTTTGTATAATAAGAGGAATATTAGTGGTATTTTGGATTAGGCGAATAGTAAACGCAGAGATACTAATAATATTTTTTATAAAAAAATTGAGGTTTGTATTATGAGTAAAAAATGGATATGGTTTATAAAGGTTATTTGTTTTGTTATTGGAGTTTTTGCTATATATAAAACAAGGATATGGCTTACAAAGATTAGTTGTTTTATTATTGGAGTTATCAAAATTATTTTCATAAATTTAGCAACACTAATTGTAGAAATACTTCAACCATTTATTGATAGTGGGACAATTACTGTTGTAATTGCATTAATTACAGCTATAATGGGATATTATTTTAATAAATCTCTGAAAAACAGAGGTCATTTTCTTGAAATAAGAAAAGAATTAGCAAAAAAGCAAATAGAGTCATATAATGCACTCGAAAAATTTTTAAATGATAACTTAGAACCTGTTAATATTGATTCGCCTGTTATTTGCCATATTCAGCGAAAAAATAGACTTATTAATGCATATCCTAAAGTATTTGGAGATATTGAGCAATTAAAAGAAGCAAGAAAAAATTTAGCAAAATTGTGCAATGAATCTTTTTTTGAAAGTAGTTATATTGATTTTTATTTGCGTATTTTACAGAGTTATATGGATAATTATTTAATGATATATAATGCTATGGAGGAAGATTATAAGGTTTCTGAAAACACAATTGCTTTTTTTGCTCGTATAGACATATATGAGGTTAGAAGTGAGTTGAAAAAGGGTATTAATTATTTTTATAAAAATACTAAAGGTAAAAACTCTATATTACTAGCTATAACGACTAGGCGTTATGTAAATAAAACAGTTAAAAAATTTGAGGAAAAAAAATTTTATATATTTCTTTATTGGAAATTGTGGAAAAATAAAGAAATAAAGGAAAATACATACAAGAAAATTATAGAAACCCAAAAAAAATCATTGCCAATAATTAATAATTTCAATCTAAAATTTAGAAAAATGGAAAGAAAAAATGAAGTTGATATATGCAAAGAGTGCAGATATTCAAATGATTGTGATATTAAAATAGATACTCTTTTTCTTAAGTTAGATGATATGGTTAAGGATTTTAATGAGTATAAGGATCAGGTAAATAATCAAAAATAAATTACATATAAAAAGCAATCGAAAAAAATCGGTTGCTTTTTTCGTTTAAAAGGAGGAAAATAAATGAAATTAGTAATAGCAGAAAAGCCCTCAGTTGCACAAGCTATTGCAAGTGTGCTAGGTATTAAAAACAGAAAAGACGGATACATAGAAGGTAATGACTATATTATTACCTGGTGTGTAGGTCATTTAGTTGGACTTGCAGGCACAGAAGTTTATGATGAAAAATATAAAAAATGGAATAAGAAAGATTTACCTATTATACCTACAAATTTTCAATATAGTCCGTCAAAAGATAAGGAAAAACAACTAAAATTAATAGGTACTTTAATAAATAGAAAAGATGTTGAGTGCGTGATAAATGGTTGTGATGCTGGACGTGAGGGAGAATTAATATTTAGGCTTGTCTACAATTATGCTAAGTCAAATAAGCCTATTAAAAGACTTTGGATTTCATCAATGGAAGATAATTCGATAAAAGATGGTTTTGATAATTTAAAAGACGGAAAAGATTTTGAGTTATTATATCAATCGGCACTTTGTCGTTCGCAAGCTGATTGGATAGTTGGTATTAATTCCACAAGACTATTTTCACTTTTATATAATGATAGGCTTAATGTAGGACGAGTAATGTCCCCAACATTAGCGATGATAGTTGAACGAAATGCTAATATTAAAGCATTTCAAAGTGTACCATTTTATAATGCAGTTATCGAAAATGATAACTTTGTATTTACTTCTGAAAAGATTGAAGATAAGGAAAAAGCAGAAAATATTTTAAATGCTTGTAAAAATAAAACCTTAGTTATAGAATCTGTTGAAAATAAAGATAAAGTTGAAAAGCCACCAAAAATATATGACCTTACAACACTACAACGTGATGCTAATAGAAAATTAGGTTTTACAGCAAGTCAGACTTTGGAATATACTCAAAGTTTATATGAGAAAAAGCTTGTAACATATCCTAGAACGGATAGCAGTTTTATAACTGACAATATGACTAACATTATACCACTTATTACTGGTATATCAGCAACAAAATTAGGGTTTGAGGTTACAAACTATCATGTGGAACAGATAGTAAATAACAGTAAGGTTACTGATCATCATGGTATTATACCAACAAAGTCTTTAGAAGATTATAATATTGAAAATTTACCACAAGGCGAAAAAGCAGTTTTGACATTAATAATGTTGAGGCTGCTTTGTTCTATTTCCGATAGTTTTAAATGCCTAGAAACAGTTGTAATTGCTAAATGTGATGAAAACACTTTTACTTGTAAAGGTAGAACGATAGTAAATAAAGGTTTTAAAAAATATCTTCAAAATGATGATGAAGATGAGCCAGTTAAATCATTACCAACAATAACACAAGGTGAAATAATAAAAGATTTTAATATTTCAATAAAAGAGGGAAAAACTACACTACCAAAACAATTTACGGAAGATACTATTTTATCGGCAATGGAAAATGCAGGTAAGGTTGAAGAAATTGACAACGAATTTTCTGGAATTGGAACGCCTGCAACTCGTGCAAGCATTATAGAAAAACTTATAGCTATAAATCTTTTAGAACGTAAAGGCGATAAAAAAACTAAATACTTAATACCAACAGATAAGGGAAATGCACTAATTACAATATTACCTGAAAATATTGCATCACCTATTACCACTACTATGTGGGAGAAGAAATTAAAAGACATTGAATTAGATAAACTTTCATCTATTGAATTTATGAATGAAATTTCACAAATGATAGAAAATCTTGTGTCAACCTATGAAGTTGTAAAAAATAGCGAGGTATTATTTTCAAATTCAAATAGCAATAATAACTCTAAAAATGTCATAGGTAAATGCCCTAGATGTTCTGAAAATGTTGTTGATAATTTTAAAACATACTCTTGTGTAAATAAGGATTGTGAGTTTGTAATATGGAAAGATAATAAATTTTTCAAAGCTATAAAGAAAGATTTAACATTAAAAATGGTGATTGAATTACTTGAAAAAGGCTCAACTAAACTAACTGGTTGCCATTCAGCTAAGACAGGCAAGAA
>JBKECM010000161.1:0-14918 GCA_047974615.1 Lachnospirales bacterium | reverse complement strand
AATTTTTTTCTTTTTGACTTTATCAGCACCTTCTTTCCTCGCTGATTTTATGCTATCTCACTATTTTTGTGCCATTGTCATTAGTAATATTTTTTTCTTATTTGACTTTTTCAGCACCCTCAAAAATACTGTAAAACTCATATTGAGTCATTACAGTATTTTTAATATTTATTTTAAAACTAAACCTTTATTTATTTTTCGTTATAACCATAGAAGGTTTCAAATAATGTTATTTTCTCTGGGCTTAAATTTTTGTAAGTTACCTCATCACCTGCATCAAGATAGCTATAGTTACCTTTATTATTTTCCCAAACTGGTAAACCACTTGCATTAGGATTTCCAGTTTTAACAAAATTGATTAAATAATTTGACATTGTATGTGCTAATGCATAGTCTGTATCTTGCCAGTAGTCGGCTCTATATTCACTTAAATTATTAAGAAAATATGGTACATCTGAAGTATGGAAAGCACCAAAGATTCCACCTGCTGCGTCAGGCATAACATGAGTTAATTGATATATATACGTATCCGTATATCCAGAAGCAGTTCTTTCTTTTACTAACATATCTTCTAAAGCAACTAAATTGTCAACATTAACTTCTTGAATAACACTTTCAAGAGTTTCTTCTGTAGCAGGGTATATTTGTAAAACTTCTTCAGCTAGGTCACCAAAAACAGTTTGTACATTTGCTTCATATTCATCTACAGTTGTGCCACTTACAGTACCAAACAAAAGTGTATCTCCAGGTACAAATCCACTCATTAAAGCTACATCGTTAACAGTTCCTTCTTCATTGCTTACCTTATAGTCCTCACTAAAAACATATCCGTCTTTAGCAATCTTACCTGTATTATTTATGGCAATTATTTCTTCTGTAGACATAGCTCTAAGTTCATCAAGTGTATATGACCCAAAAAATTCTTCATAAGTTTTTTCAACTTCATCTAAAGTAGCTATTTGTGAATTGATAGTGCTATAACTTTGTGTAATAGCTTTATTAAATAAGCCTTTTGCAAGAGGTGTTTGAACTAAAGAGCTAACAGATAATGAACCTGCAGATTGTCCCATTATAGTAACATTTGAAGGGTCACCACCAAAAGCACTAATATTGTCTTGAACCCATTTTAAAGCTTCAATTTGGTCAAGTATGCCATAATTACCGGAAGTACCTGTTTCAGACTCTGCTGATAATTCTTCAGATGCCATAAAACCAAGTGATCCAACTCTATAATTTATACTAACAAAAACTATATCATTTTCAGCAATATTTTCACCATTATAAACTTCACATGATGAGCCACCAGAAGTCAACCCTCCACCGTGGATATACACTAAAACTGGCTTGTTTTCAACTTCGTTATCTTCAGACCACACATTTAAGTATAAAGAATCTTCAGAATATCCCGTATCTTCAATAATAAATTCATCTGTCCAAACCCAAAAAGGAGCTTGTTCTGGTTGTATAGCACTAGCACTCCAATTAGTGCACATCAAAGTGCCTTCCCATGAATCAACTGGTTGAGGTGCCTTCCATCTTAAATCTCCAATAGGTGCTTTTGCATAAGGTATACCTTTATATACGTTAACATCACTATCAATAGACTTAAAACCTTGAATATCGCCTTTTTCTGTATGTACAATAGCAGAAGGTTCATAAACAATAGGTGCAGCAGCTAATAATTGAACAAAATTTCCCCTAGTTGCCGTCCCCACTTCTGTAGCATACTCATTTATTGCTGTACCATAAATGGTATTAAATTTATTTATAATCTCATTTACTTCTACTTTACTTAATAAATCACTTGAGTTAATTTTATTACTTTCATCTTTTGTTAGTAAATCTCTTTCAAATCCCCAAGCAACATAATTATCGGACCAGCCGTCTGAAACATAATAGTCCTCATATGTAGAAATTATTTCTTCTGTATCAGAATTTACAACTCTGCCTAAAAAAGCCATAATTTCAGCAACACTTAATTCCTTTTCTGGGTTAAATAAATTTCCTTTATTTCCCTTAACAATTCCTAAATCATATAAGCTTTTCGTAGCTTCTATCATCTCTTTTCCATGAACGTCATAAAAAATTTTTAAGGAAAATTCCTCTAAATTATTTGCTTCTTTTACTGCAGATATATCTTTAGCACTTACTTCTTCTGCTTTTACATCAACTGCAACATTGCCACAAAGAAATAATAAAGTTGCTACCGTCAATACTAATTTCTTTTTCATAAATACATCACCTTCCACATTAATTATTTTAGCTTAATTAAGTAATAAATATTTAAATATTTTATTGTATGCATTCACAATAAACAGATTTGTTTTGTATTTACCTCAATTATAGACGACCTATTTTAATTTGTCTATTTGTTTTTTTAACAAAAAAAATTTTATTTTTAGTGCATAATTTATTTTAACTTATTGCTATTATATCCCATAAAACTAATACTAAATCTTATTTTAATTCCAAATGATAAATAAAAGAGAAACCCATAAAATTCTATAAGAATTTTATGGGTAAAATTATTTATTAGTCTTTTTTCATAATTACAAATTTCATCATAGGGTAATTAATAACAACTTGTAAGAAAATATTTACAATATTTGCAACAGTAGGAGCTAATGCACCAACAAAAGGTTCAGTAAAACTTATAACATATGGAGGTAACCATATAGATATGATACCAGCAACAGTAACAGTTAATACATACCAAGGAATAGCCTTAGATATATTTGAGTTTGAGCCAAAAACAAGTTTACGTTGTACAAAAAAGTTTACGATTTGTGCACAAACATAAGCAAGTAAGAATGCACAGAAACCTGCTAACCCCTTAGCCGTTTCATCATACTTAAATATAAACCAATTAAAATCAGTAGTTCCGAATAAGTTAACAAACATAGGTGTAGATAGCCATAATACAAGGAAGTTAGTTATTGTAGCTATATTGCTAAGTAAGTTAAACATAATAAATTCAAATAAATCTGGGTGATTAGCTTTCCATTCTTTAATTTTTTCAATCATTAGCCATTCTCCTTAAAATTAATTTTTACTTTTTTTTAAATCTTCTAAAACAGTTTTAGATAGTTTGTTGTTTTCAAAGTATGCTGGTATAAGCTTAGAAATACCTCTGAAAAAATGTCCATTTACTATATCTAAAAGATGTGTAGTCATTTTTTTATTAAGCATACCATTTGTCATTTTATAAATAGCTGTAAATGTTTGGTTATAGATAAATAAAACGTTTAAGTCTGGTTTACCTATTTTTTCATTTTTTGCTATCATATTTGTTAAAATCTTATGTACAAGTCTAGCAATAGGATTTTTAGCATAATATAATTGAGATATAGTATCACCATATCCAAGTAATTGTGTTGTGTCCCATTTACTATCAGGTATTTCACGTCCTAACAACACCTTAAATTCGCTATCAGCAACATTAGTAATCTTTGCACTATAGTACGAACTTAAAACATCTTTGTTGTAAGGGTTTTCGCTAGTAGTACCTTCAACGTCTACAACAACTTCACAAACAATATCTTTTACAGACTTACCTGCTAAAAGTTTATAAGAACCTTTTTCAGTTTCCCACTTGTTAGTGTTAATGTTAAAGTATTCAAATATACGTTTATTAAGTTCAATAGTAACATCAACGGTTTCAGAAGCCTTAACAAAAACTTTAGTAAAACCAACTAACTCTTTACTTGCTCTAAAAATATTTGAGTTTTCTAAAGAAGAATATATTTGAGCTATTTCATAACCGTCAACTGAACCAGTATTTTTAATAGAAAGACTAGCAGTATTATTATCCTTATTAAAGATAAAGTTTGAATATTCAAAAGTTGTATAGCTTAAACCGTATCCAAAAGGATATAAAACATCAACTTTTGCACTTTCATAGTATCTATAGCCTATAAAAATACTTTCTCTATATTCACTTGTTTTTTCATTACCCGGATAATATTTTGCATTTGGTACATCACTATATTTTAGTGCATAGCTTTCGTTAAGCTTACCCGAAGGGTTATGCTTACCTGTAATAACATCAAGTACTGCACTAGCACCTGCCTGACCACCTAAATATCCATGAACAAGTGCATTTACATCTTTAACCCAAGGAAGTTCAACAGGTGAACCACCTGCTAAAACTACAATAACATTATTAAACTCTTTACATAAAGTTTTGATTAAGTGATTTTGGTTTTCAGGCAAATTCATATGCTTTCTATCTACACCTTCAGACTCAAAAACTTCAGTAAGTCCAGCAAAAACAACAACATAATCAGCATCTTTAGAGTTAGCAACTGCAGCTTTTACAAGTTCTTCGTTTGGGTTATCATTTCGCTCATAACCTTCACTAAAAACAACATTACTAAAACCATAGTCACCTATAACAGACATAATAGAATCAAGTTTAGTTGTATTAACAACAGAAGAACCTGCGCCTTGATATCTTGGGTTTTTAGCAAACTCACCCACTACAGAAAGTTTTACGCCACTCTTAAGTGGTAATATATTATCTTTATTTTCAAGTAAAACAACACTTTCTCTAGCAGCTCTTTTAGCGATATTATGATGTTTATCAATCATATCTTGCTCAAGATTTTTACCTACAATATTTTTATTTTCACTTAATTTCAAAACAATAGTAAGTAACTCATCAACTCTCTTGTTTAAAACATCTTCAGATAGTTCTCCACTTTTTATTGCATCAATAAGTTCTTTAGCACCCATTACACGTGTACCGGGCATCTCAAGATGACTACCAGCCTTAACACCATCAACATGACTAAAACTTCCGCCCCAGTCAGATACTACAGCCCCTTCAAATTTCCATTCATCTACAAGTATATCTTGTAAAAGATGGCTATTTTCATTTGCATAAGCACCATTTACTTTATTATAAGAAGTCATAATGAATTTTGGATTAGCCTCATCAACTATAATTTCAAAGCCTCTTAAATAAATTTCTCGTAAAGTACGTTCATCTAAAACAGAATCATTATGCATTCTACGAAGTTCTTGACTATTTACAGCAAAATGCTTAGGACAAGCTGAAACATCACGACTTTGAATACCTTTAACATAGGCACTAGCAAGTTTCCCCGTATGATATGGATCCTCACTAAAATATTCAAAGTTTCTTCCACAAAGAGGACTTTTCTTAACATTTAAACCAGGCCCAAGTACAACATTTACACCAAGTTGTACAGCTTCATCACCTAAACATTGACCTATTTCTTCAGCCAATTTAATATCCCAGCTATTAGCTACAGTTGCACTTGTTGGGAAACAAGTAGACTTCATACTTTCATTTAAGCCTAAATGATCGCTCTCGCCCATTTGCTTTCTTATTCCATGAGGTCCATCTGATAGATAGATAGATTTAATACCTAAATGGTCAAAATTCCAAGTACTCCATATATCACGACCTGACATAAATAAGGCTTTTTCCCATAATGTCATTTTATTAATAAGTTCAGCGTTTTTCATTATAGTTACCTCCATATATTTAAAATTGCATAATTTAACAGATATTTTCCAAATGTATAACTGCTTTTAAAAAATAATACAATACTTTGATATTATTTTGAAGTTTTATCTCTTGAGGAAAAGAGAATAAAAAATTTTATACTTAAAACACTATTAAAAATTTGAAATTATCTTATTGAAAAACTCCCAAAGATAATTTTTTTATAACCTTTTTCAGCACCTTCCTATATACTTAAAACAAGTATTTTCACATTTATTATGTACTGTTTTTTCTTTGTTGTCTTTTGGAAGTTTCCATAAAAACTTCATTGTATTAAATTTTCTATAAATTTTCCAAATTACTATTTAAAACTAAGTTGGTCTAAACTCGCAGTTATGAACATTAGTTTTCGCTTGTACTTTTAAAAATTTATTGGAAAATTTAAAAAAGTGAGTTTCTTACAGTTACCTTATATAGATTAAGGAGATTTCCAAAAGTTTGAAAATCTCCTTACTATTGTTAATTATCTTATAATATTAATATTATTCAGAAATACTATCATCTAAAGTGCTTCTTTTTTTAGATACCATTACACAAGCACCGATTAAAAGTACAGCTATAATACCATCAGCTACCCATAAGCCCATTTGCCATGGAGCAGTTTTGTAAGTAATGATAGTACCAGGAGCGATACCATTCATAGCGTTACTGTTTGCAACTGTAAATAAAATATTTTTAGTTGCTTGTCTTAAATCGCTAACAGCAGTTGCACTCTTACTATCTTCGATAGTTTTCATAGCATCAAATGTTAACATAAGGTCAGAACCAGCAGCAATACCTTGGTTTGTGTACATATAATCATAAAGGTTAAAGTCAGTTATAACGAAACCATCAAAGCCCCACTCGTTTCTTAAAACTTGTGTTTGTAATGATTCACGACCACCAGACCATACAGAACCTACACGGTTGAATGAACTCATTACAGCAGTAGAACCAGACATTTCTTTAGTAGCGATTGTACCAGTCTCATCTGCGATATATGGTAAAGTTTGATCAGCATTTTTAATGTTGATTTCAAAAGGTTTTAAGTAAATTTCACGAATAGCTTGCTCATTAGCCCAAGTACTAAGACCACCAGAGTTTACACGGTTAGATTCTTGATCATTTAAAGCAAAGTGTTTAATAGTTGTATACATACCTTTACTAGCAGCACCTTCTGTAGCATAAGTACTTAAAACACCAGATAAATATGGGTCTTCTGAATAGTACTCAAAGTTACGTCCAGCAAATTGGCTACGGTGAATATTCATAGCTGGTGCATACCACCCATTGATACCTTTGTGTAAACCTTCGTTTGCAACCATAGCACCCATTTTATATGCTAAATCTCTATTAAATGTAGAAGCGATAACAACTTCAGAAGGGAATGCAGTACCACTTATGTCTGTCATAAATGAGCTTAAACCAGCAGGACCATCAAAATCTACAGTAGCAGGCTTACCTACTTCTGCTATAGCAGCAGTGTTATAAGCACCACTTAAAATCATTTTTGTCATTGATTCAACAGTTAATTGATCAAGTAATAAGTCCCAAGACTCATCATCATAGTCAACACCTCTTAAGTCAATAAGATTTAAGCCATTAGATGCACCTAAAGTTGGCATAACAGCTTCAGGGTCTTCATTTTCAGCAGCTTTATATGCTTGATAATCTGTAATGATAGCATCATTAGCAGTAAAGTCAGCACCTGTTGGAGCTGTAGGGAAAGTACCAGCAAAGTCGCTACGTGAGAAGTTTAAAGCATAACCTTCTGTAGCAGTATCTGTGAACATAGCAGATACGTCATCAAATTGATTTGTAACTTCTACTAAGTCAGATGCTCTGTGGTTATCACCGTTATATACAATAGTACTACCAACTTCATAGTTGATAACTTCAGTACCTTCTTTAACGTTATGAGAATCAGTTTGAACTGTAATTGCATAGTTACCTTCTTCTAAAACGTAAGCTTTTTCAGTTTTGTAGTCATAAGATGCCATATCTTCTACAGCAAATGTAAGTTGAACAGTTTCAGATGCACCTGGCTCAAGTAAACCAGTTTTTGCAAAATCAGCTAAAACAACAGAAGATTTTTCGATACCACCAGCAGTATAAGGAGCAGAGTAGTAAACTTCAACAACATCTTTACCAGCAACAGAGCCAGTATTTGTTACTTCAACATCAATAGTAATGCTTTCATTTTCAGCACCTAATTCTTGATTTGTTACATTCCATTCAAAGTTAGTATAACTTAAACCATAACCAAATGGATAAACTACAGCTTCATCATAGTTAATAAAACCTTCAACAGCAGCAGTTTCATAGTATCTATAACCTACATAGATACCTTCTTCGTATTGTACGAAGTAGCCATCACCCATAGCGTTTGATTTACTTATATTGTTATATTGATAGTTACCAAAGTTTACAAAAGAAGGCTCTTTTGTAAAGTCAGCTGGATAAATATCAGCTGTTTTACCAGAAGGGTTAATTGTACCGTTTAAAATTTGACCTACAGAGTTAAAACCTGTTTGTCCTGGAGAACCAACCCAAAGAACAGCATCAACACCTTCATTGTTTTCTAAAACATCAAGTTCCATAGCACTACTTGCATTTATAAGCACTACTACATTTTCAAAGTTTTCTACAGCTAAATCAATTAGGTCTTTTTCATCTTGATTTAATTCAAGTTGATGTTGACCTTCTGTATAGTTGTCATCCCAACCAGTCATATCTTGTTGAAGGTCACCACCTTCTCCCCCACCACGGCCGATATTGATAATAGCAGCATCACCATAGCTTGAGAAAGTAGTTTTTGTAGCTTCATAATCTTCAACAGGCATTTCACCGATATAATAAATAGAAGATGCAGGATCGTCCATTACGATATTAGTTTTAGGATTTGTATATGTTCCATTACTAGAAGCGCCATATTTTTCGATAACAGAGTATACCTCTGGGTTTACTGAATAACCAGCATCTTCAAGACCTGATTTCAAGCTTGAAACAGATGATAAGTCAACTGAACCAGAACCAGAACCACCATATACAGGGTCAGCAGCAGCACGACCAAGTAAAGTTACATCAGCAGGAGCAGCAAGAGGAAGAACTCCGTTGTTCTTTAAAAGAACAGCACCTTCTGCTTCGATTTCAGCTACAAGAACTGCTGCAGCATCATCAGCTTCTTTTTCTGTTGCATAATCAGATACATAGTATTCAGAATTCCAATCTTCTGAACCCTCAGCTTTTGTAATAACAACGTCACCTTTACCTAAGTAAAGATCAGCATAACCACTAAATATATTAGCAGCAACGTTAACAACAAGTGTTAAAACAAGTACAACACTAATAATAGTAACCCATTTTTTAGTATACTGTTTTTTTGTTTGTTTTTTTGACATAATGTTCCTCCCTATTCATTCTTAAAAGAATAATGAGCAATAGCTCCAAATTTGATTTAATACAACTTGTATTGTATTAATATATTGCAAAATGTGATGCAATATTTAATCATTTATATATTACCACATTTTTAAAGTTCAATGTTAATTTTTGCATAATATGTTGTTTAAAACTCTTAAAATGTATAAGAAAAAATTCTTTTTATAACTTTTAGACTATATTTTTAAATAATTTTTATGCACTATGTATAAATTATAAATAAAGTTTACTAATTAACCAAATATCATTTTTCATTAATTTTATATACAACGTTATAAAGTACATCATTTTCTTCACCATGATGTATGTTTAAGAAATCCGAACAAATATAACATTTTGTGAAGTTTTAGATTTGTCAACAAATTATATTGCTTCATTGCAAAATATAGAAAATCCATTTTCATATTGGAATTTTCACTACGTGAAAACGACTTCGTCACCCTTGTTCGTCGGGTTCTTTACAAAACAAGGACTTTGCGGCTTTTGACAAACGTATGAAAATTTGATTTGTTTCTTTTGCGTTGTGCCATTTCTTGAATTTTGTAATGGTGACATATTCATTTATTCTAAAACAGCTTAACCGATTAAAGTTAAGCTGTTTTGTACTATATCAATTAGTGATTGTACTAATTTTTATTAGTTAGCAGGAGTAGTTAATGGCTCAACGTTGTATTTAGTAACACGTTCGTCATTGATTACACCAGACCAGTTTAAACCATATGCAAAGTCATAAGCATTTCCTGCAGCGTCAACGTGTACTTCCATATCACGAGGAACGTCTTCGAATTGTGCTTCAACAGTTTCCATATTAGCAGGCATTTGGAAAGGTAATAAAGCAGAAGGCTCTACATTACCAGCTACGATTTCTAAGAATGCAGCATTTTCACAAGAGTAACCAACTAAGATAGAATCAACTTGGCTTTCAAACTCAGAAACGATTGATGGATAGTTAGCATTTAAAGCTACGATTACGTTTTCGTTGTTTTCAGCAGCATAAAGTACAGTTTCAAGGTCATAAGCATTTTGAGTTACAACACTCTTGCCAAAGTAGTTAATATCAGTAGGTTTTTGAACTTTTTCAACTACATAACCATTGCTGATTTCTTCAGTTACCATAGGACCAACGATAGAAACTGTTCTTACAGATTCAGAGTCAGCAGTGTATGGTAAGTATTGTAAAGAAATTGGCTCATAGTATTCGCCTTCATCATTATAACCTTGAGTAAACCAAGTAGCATTTGGGCTACTGATAAATACTAAAGCATAATCACAAGCAGCAACATCTGCAGGAGAAGCTTTAACGATATCTGCAGAAGATGGAGTTGGGTTACCATCAGCATCGGCTGGACCAGTTAAAGTTTCGCTAATTGTATCTGTTACAACTGTAAAGTATTGTTCTAAAGTTTCAATAGCAACTGGAGATGCAATACTACCGTAAGATGCACCAAAGCTTAAGAAACTTTTTGAAGATGGTGTATATTTTAAAGGAACATATACAGTAGGTTTTTCTTCACTAGTGTTTTGAGCGATAATATTGTTTTCGTTTTTAAGCATAGTAATAGTTTGGTTTTGAGCAGCAAGACCTGCAGCAACAGCCTCAGCATTACCAACAACTTCGTTAGCAGTAGCAACTGATACATAAGGATTATCAAATAAACCTACATAGAAGTAGTTTTTAAGTAATCTTCTACCAGAATCTTGGAAACGAGCAAGAGCAGCCTCTTCGCCTTCTTCAGCAACTAATAAGTTGTAAGCTTCTATAACAGGAGCTGGATCGTTGTTACCACCGAATTGGTCAACACCAGCTTTAATAGCTAATAAAATACGATCTGGGTTTTCAAGTTCCATAACACCGTGACCAGTATCAATCATACCACCTTTAGTAGCTACACCCCAGTCAGTACAAACAACACCGTCGAAACCATAAGTGTCACGTAAAAGACCGATTTTGTATTCACTAAATGATGAACCTACATATTCACCTAAAGATTTATCTTCAGAGTAAGCGATTGTGTAAGATGACATAATAGCAGTAGCAGAACCAGTAGCACTGTCTAAGTTAAATGCACCATCTACGAAAGGTATTAAGTGAGCATCAAAGTTTCCACCAGGGAAAACAGCGAACTGACCTCTAAATGTGTGACCTTCACGACCAGCTTGACCAGCACCTTCAGCTACCCAGTGTTTAGCCATTGCGTTAACAGAGTCAGAACCCCAACCTAAGTCAGAACCACTTTCGTCCCATGTAGATTGGAAACCAGAAACGATAGCTGAAGCGATATCACGAGCAAGAGCTGGATCTTCACCTAAAGCACCAGAAGTTCTAGACCAACGAGGATCAGTAGTCATATCTATTTGTGGACCTAAGTAAGTACCGATACCTAAAGCACGGTATTCTTTTGATAATTGAGCAGAAGCTTCTAAAGCTAATTCAGTGTCAAAAGTAGCAGTTAAAGCTAAGTTTCCAGGCCATACAGAAACACCAGTAGTTCTTGGGTCTGTAGACATATTTACAGGTATACCTAAAGTAGAACCACCTTCAGCATATGCTTGCATAGAGTTATTCCATTCAGCTTGATCTGTAGTTGAACTAGCAGAAGCAGCATTTAAAACTGCACGTAAACCTTGATCTAAGAAAGTAGTTTGATCTTCAGTTAAAGTTTTAGATACACTACTTTGGTGTCCAGAATATAACATTAAACCAGCGATATCTTCGATTGTTAATAAAGAAGCTATATCAGCAGATCTAACTTCCATTTCTTGACGCCAGTCTTCATAGCCATCAAGTAAACTATTTCCATTTAAGTCTTTGAATGCATATCCATCAACTTGGATTAAAGCTAAACCAGAATCAGGTGAATATCCAAGTGAAGTTCCACCATCGTTAGTTACAAGATTCCAACCATCTGCAGTTGTTTCTTCAGTCCATTTAACTTCTCCAGAACCAAGTTCATCAGGAGTAATAGGATATTCTCCAGTAGCAGCCTCATCTGTAGGCTCTTCTGTAACTGTTTCTCCTGTAGTGTCATCTGCAGGCTCTTCAGTAGTTGCAGTATTACCACATGCTGATAATACACCTACTGTTAAAACTGTAGCTAACATAAGAGAAAGACTCTTTTTAATTTTTAAATTTTTCTTCATGATTTCCCTCCCATATACGACAAATACGTTGTCATGTGAATGCAAAAGAAGTATACCATATAAATGCATACTTTGGTAAACTTTTGCATAATAAGAAGAATAAAACGCATAATTGGTTAACAATTTTTGTTTTTATAGATATTTTATACATAAGATATTGTATTTTTTTATGCAATTTTTATACTTTTGCAAACTTAGTAAGAATTAAGTTATTTTTTTAATCTAATATAATGAACCTTAAAATAATTTTTCTTTTAATTTTATAGGAATATATCTGAACTGATAATAATCTATCATTATTACAAATTCAATTATACCAATTTTTGCATAATAAAACTAAATTAGATGTAGAAAATGATGTGTTTTATGCGAGGGTGCTGATAAAGTATAGAAAAAATATTACTGCACAAAAATTACGCTCGACTTGATGATTTGCTTTGCAAATCATCTTGCATATAGCATCTCACTATTTTCGTGCCATTATCATTAGTCATATTTTTTTCTTTTTGGACTTTTTCAGCACCCTCTAAAACAAGCGTATGCTTGTTTTCGTTAAAAGTTTTTGATTAAACTTTTTTCAAAAAGTTTAAAATCTTTTAATCTTTTAATCTTTTAATCTTTTAATCTTTAAAAAAGGTTGGTGATGAAATGTATGAAAATATTACATATGAAAATATATTAAAAAGAATGTTAGAGAAAGTACCTAAGGATATGGACAAGCGAGAGGGTTCTATTATATATGATGCTATAGCCCCTTGTGCAGTTGAGTTACAACTTATGTATATTGAGCTTGATGTAATCTTAAAGGAAACTTTCGGTGATACGGCAAGTCGAAGTTTTCTTATAAGGCGAGGCTATGAGCGAGGTCTTAAACCTTATGAGGCAAGTGCTTCTGTTTTAAAGGGTGTCTTTAATGTTGAAGTTCCGGAAGGTTCAAGGTTCAGTTGCTACGACTTAAACTATGTGGCGAGGGAAAAGCTTAAGGACTTTGAATATTCAATGGAATGTGAAACTGTAGGTGTTATAGGTAACAAAAACTTCGGTAAGCTAATACCTATTGACTATATTGAGGGTTTAAGTTATGCAGAGCTAAGTGAGTTACTTATCCCTGGTGAAGATGAGGAGGATACGGAAAAGTTTCGGTTAAGGTACTTTAACTCCTTTGATAATAAGGCTTATGGTGGTAATCGTTCCGACTACTTAGAAAAGGTAAACGCTATAGAAGGTGTGGGTGGTGTTATAGTTACTCCTTGTTGGCAAGGTGGTGGTACTGTTCTTGTAACAATACAAGACAGTACTTTTAATAAGGCATCTGATGTGCAAGTTGCCACTGTTCAAGAAATACTTGATCCTGTTGATGCAGGACAAGGTAAAGGTTTTGGTGTTGCTCCTATCGGTCATATTGTTACTGTTAATACTGTAGGAGAAACTCTGATTAATGTTAGTACAAAAATTACTTTTGATAGTGGGTATTACTTTGATTTACTTGAAGATAGAATTTTAGAGGTTTTAGAAACTTATTTGGAAGAAGAACGAAAAAAGTGGAGTAGTCAAGGGTATTTGCTTATTAGAATAGCTTATATTGAGGCTAGACTTCTGGATATTAAAGGTATTTTAGATATTGGCAGTACAAAGCTAAATGGTGTTGAGGGTAATTTAATATTAGGTGGTTTTGACATACCTATTTTAGGTGGTGTTGTTTGTGAGTCGTGAAGTTAATCTATTAGGGTATTTACCTTTGTTTGTACAAAACTATAAAGAAATACAAAGTATTATGGGTGTGGAAAAAGAAGAAATAGAAAACGTTTTTAATGAAGCAACGGTGGTACGTGAAAATCAATATATAGTTACTGCCGATAAAATAGGGATAAAAAGGTTTGAAAAACTTTTAGGTATTTCACCTCTTAAAAGTGATACTTTGGAAACTAGACGTGCTAGGGTTTTGGCACTATGGATAAGGAATATACCCTATACATATGAAACTTTAGACAGTATGCTAAAGGGAATATGTGGAGAAGGTTTTTATGAAATGAGTTTGTTTAACGAAATATATAAACTAGATGTTTTAGTTAAGCTTGCCATTAAGGATAGGTTTGAGGACATAAAAAAGCTTTTAGATGTTGTAGTACCTTGTAACTTAGGTGTAAAACTTTATATAGATTATAACAAACATAGGTTATTTAAACCTTTTATGTATAAAGAGGCAGAAAAATTTACTCATAAGGAGCTAAGAGAAAAAATTATTGTAGTTGATGAATATCTTTTCAAATACAATGGCTATGAATGGAAAGATTTTAAACATAGTGACTTAAAATTTGTTAAGCACAACGATAGAAGAAGAAAAGGGGAGTGGTATTGTGGAGTATAGTAACAACTATAAATTTAAAAAGCCTTCAGATGAAGATTATTATAACATAGAAGATTTTAATTTTAATATGGATAGTGTTGACTATGAACTTAAAAATATAGTTGATAGTAACTCTACCTTAGAGAAACGTGTGAAAGTTGTAGAAAATAATATAAGTAATCCAAACTTACTTATAAATTCAAATTTTAAGGTTTCAGAACTTATAAATCAACGAGGTGCTACAAGTTATACAGAGGTGTGCTATTGTGTAGATATGTGGAGTAAAACAACTGGGACAATAGACTTAACAGGAGAATATGTGAAAATCAATTCATTAAGTAGGCTAACTACAGGTGTTGAAAATTACAAAGAGTTAAGAGGAAAAACATTAACTTTGTCAGTTAATTCAAGATATACAAATGAAATAGGTATTTATAATGCTCGAGTAATAGCTGTAGATAATGGTGTTGAAACAGG
>JBKECM010000124.1:0-2516 GCA_047974615.1 Lachnospirales bacterium | reverse complement strand
GTGCATAGTAGCTAAAGATAAATTCATATCTTTGCATTTCGCAGTAGCAATCATAGATAATTCAGTATCTAATTCTAAAGGAGCTAAACCTTCAGCAGCTCTTTCTTGATTAACTAATTCTAAAACTTCTTGTTGTTTTTTAGATAAGTTTTCATCAAGTGGAGTATCTTTGATACTTTCTTTGTAAGCATCAGCATTTGCTTTGTATTCAATAGCTTTTATTCTTGCTTCTTCTCTTTTTTGTTCTCTTAAATCAGCTATAGCTTGCCCTTCTTCTTCTGTTAAAGTAATTCTATCATTTCCAGAGCTATAACTTTCATACGTAGTAACCCCATTTGTAATTACATTGATTTTTGTACCTGCGAATGCTTGTACACTCATTACCATAGTTAAAGCTAAAGTTACCATTACCATTTTACTTAATTTTTTCATTTGAATTTCCTCCTTTTAGGTAAATTACAATCCTATTGTAATAAAATTTTCTGTTAAAGGTAATATAAATGTTAGATTTCATTATATATTAGTATATAACTTAATAACTCAGAAAATTTTTGTAATTATTATTCATTTGCAAGTAACTGGTTCAGAATATTCTTACTGTTATCTACGGTTTCTTCATATAAGATATGTGACCCTCTACCAAAATCTTCTTCGTAACTTAATTTGAGTTCTAAACTAGGCATATTTACGTCTTTATACAAATAGTAACTTTTTACAAAATCACTAAAATATTTCTCTTGTTCACTTTCAAATTTTTCTGCCGATACCGGTACACCATCTATTTCTGTAGTTGGCGTTTCCTCTAGGTAATTACCGTACAAACTTTTTTTAGAAAAACTATCTCCAAAAGTGTAGTAATTATGAGTACCTTCCACATTATACCACCCCTCTGGTCTGTAAAGTTTTATTTCATTAGTATTGTCATTCATTTGAATAAATAAATTAAACCAAGCGTTTGAAGTGCTAATTTCTTTTGGAATATCTTCATAATATAGGGTTTTAAGCTTTTCACCATCTTCGCTTAAAACATAACCCATTTCAATTTCGCTTATAAAGAATAAGCCATATTTACCACTAGCTTCATTAATATATACTTCTGCATAAATTAGGTTAGCGTCATCTTTACTAGTCAAATAATTTTTTAGTAATGTAATTTTATCAATTCTTACCTGCTTAGCTTTTTGTGTTTCAATAATGCTTGTCATTTGGTTGTTCAGCCTTGAATACTCATCTTCACTCAAGACAACCTGTAAACTATTTAATAGTTTTTCAGCATTTTTATAATCCGCACTATCGAGATATTTGGTATATATAGTATCAATATCCGTCATATTTTCTGTCACAATTTTGGTAAGCAAACTTTGACATATATCATAATAAACAGAAGTCTTATCAAGTTTGTTTAAGGTGATTACAGCGTCAAAAAAGTTAGAATTTTCATAAGCAACTGTTCCTTTATGATACATTTCATAATCTGCATTAATTTTTTCTGCATTTTCTTTAAAACGCACAAGTCCACTTGTTTGCCCCAAAACATATTCAGCATTTTCTAATTGTACCGAATATTGCTCATAGCTGATATCCCTATTAATATATGCTATTTCATTATTTTCTAAGCTATTAAGTACATAGTTTTCCATTTCTATTTTTTTTTCGTTATTGCCTTTACTATACATTATTTTTAAGGAATCATATTTTCCGTTTTCAAAGTCTTTAGTAAACTTATTCATTCCAGTATTTAAAATAACAGCTATGACTATTGTCAGTGCTATGATTATTAATAGTAAAACCATTACTGCAATTTTTAAATTTTTCTCAGTTTTACCTTGTACATTAACTTCTTCTTTAGAATTTTTAATCTCGTCATTAACTAATTTTTTTTCGTCCATATAGTTCCTCAAATTTTTATTTTTTTATACATATAAAAGTTACCTCTAGTAGCTGATTATTTTACCTAAAATCTGCATAAGAAATATTTATACAGATTTTATTTCAATTTCATTTTTGAAACGGAATAAATCTTCTAGATTTGCGTATAACTATACCATATCACCCCTTAAATGTCAACAATTTTTATCTTGTTAAAAAAATTTTTAAAACTTCAATATTTTTCAACACAACAAAAAAACTTTAATCAAAAATTATCTTTTAAATAGTTAGATAGCTACTATTTAGATAATGTACTAAGGCTCTATCTTTTAAATGGGAAAGATACAGTCTAAGGACATTGCCATTTTCAAAAGTACACTGAAAATAGCCTATGATATACTGATTTATAAGGATAATCTTTTAACATTTTTAATATTGTTTGATGTGCAGTTTTAATAACTTTACCTGCCGAAAATACATATTTAAACCTAAATGTTTTTACAAACTGTCTGTATTCACAACTAGCTAAATTATCTAATTTAAAAAGCAAAAATATATTATAAACTAACATCATAAGTTGAAAAAATGCCTCATTTGCCCAAAACGATTTCATTTTTAATGAACCGATATTCATATCGTATTTACAT
>JBKECM010000056.1:0-1583 GCA_047974615.1 Lachnospirales bacterium | reverse complement strand
CAAAAGTTGTTGTTTTCAAGGTCTTTTGTTAACTCTTGTCCATTTAACTTTTGTATATAGTTCATATTTTCAATAATTTTATCTTCGGTTATGCTTAATTTATTACCTATTCCAAAATCATTAAAAAGTTGCTCTTGTATGTCGTGTTTCACTAATGAAAAAGGGTTATACTCGTTTTCTTGCCCTTTGAATAAGTCGACAACAGAAGCTACTGCTTTATCTTGATATTCTTGTTTTTCAAATGTTAGTTTCATCACTCTCTCCTAACATACCTTTTAAAAAATCTATTAATATTTTTAAATCTTTTGAAATATTTTCTTTGTCTATCCATTGAAAGTCTTTATTGCTTATTAACGTTACATTTGACGCACTAGGTATAATTATATTCCCAATACAACCAACTAAAGCTTTATTCCTATCTGAATTTGTATCAGCCCACTGAATATTACAATTTTTCTCTAAATTTTCAAAATGTAAAATAGTTTCTTTGTGCAAACAACTGTAATTATTTTTTAAATTTTCTATTAAAATATTTTCTAATCGCCCTTTATCATTATTATTTGGAAATATAAATAAGTTAGCTTGAACATCAACACCGTGTACGTTAAACTCCAAGCAATCATTTTTAAAAGAATTTTCTTTAATATATTTAAGTTTTCTATTTTTTTCTTTTGGCTGAATGTAGGTTTTAAGTTCTTCAATTTTTTCATCTTTTGTTTTTAAATCACCGTCAGCAAAAATAATAAATTTTTCAATACTTTCAAATTCATTATTATCTTGAATATCATAAAATGTATCAAGCTTATACAGCAAATTAGCTTCACCGTTTGCATTTATAACACATATTTGTTTATCGCCTTTTTCAAAGAACATAGGTATCTCATTAAATATGTTTAAACTATTTTTTTTGAATGGAAATTTTGTTTTCACCTTTTTTGCAAATATAATATTATTCTCTATTTTTTTATAACTTTTAATTTCAGTAAAACCTAAAAAATCAGTTAACACCCTATAAAGCATAGCCACATCTTGGTTTCCCTCAACAAAAAACACATAATTATTCATTATCTTAAGTCACCACCGTCCTCTAGTATATCCATAGCACGATGCTCTTCAATCCTTTTAATAATTATATCATTTTTGTAGTTTTCTAACTTATAAACAACTAAATCAATATCATCATCTTCAACACCAATTTCTGTTAATGTTGTAAGTGCCTCAAGGCTGTGTGTCGTAACAAAAAGCTGTATATTTCGTTCTTTACACACTTTAACAAGCCACGAGTAAACATTCTCTAAAGCTGAAACGTGTAAAGATGTTTCTATTTCGTCAATTAGAAGTATACCACAGTTACTTGAACTAGTTATTGTACTAACTATTAAAACCACTTTTCTTATTCCGTCACCAAAACTTGATAAATTTAACCAACCGTTTATTTTATGTTTTAGTTTTAGTTCTGCTTTATTTGAGTATTTCCCCGAAACATACATAATATCAATAATATTTTCATCAAAGCTATTAATCAATGTAATGATTTCATCTTTGTTATTTAACAAATTTGTTGATAAATTTACATCAAGTAG
>JBKECM010000022.1:0-7042 GCA_047974615.1 Lachnospirales bacterium | reverse complement strand
GCAAAAAGACGCCATTTCCACAGTTTTGTCAAAAGTCGCAAAGCCGTTGTTTTGTAAAGAACCCGACGAACAAGGGCGACGAAGTCGTTTTCACGTAGTGAAAATTCCGATATGAAAATGGATTTTTCTATATTTTGCAATGAAGCCAGTTGACTATTTAGCTATTAGTATATATCTGTAAATAATTGTTGGGAAGGTATAGTCGGATATAGGATATGAATTATAAAAAAATTACATAGCAGTTTAATTCAGTTTCTTATTATTTTTTGGGAAATAAATTGAAATTCTAAGTATTATAGTTGTATTTTGACATAAAAATTTATATGTGATAAAATAATATAAATATTTTTTTGCTTGAGAGGTGTGTATGATTAAAAACCAAGAAGAACTTTTGAGAATTTTACCTTTAAAAAATAATGAATTAAAATTACTTGCCTTAGTAGAAGTAAAAGAGCTACTTCTTAGGGAAAAATATAAAAAATATGATGATGATTTTAAAAAAAATTTTGCTCAAGGTTATGTTGAAAAATTTATTAAGGAAATAAGTAGTGCAAGAGAAAATTTAGCAATTACAATGGCAAATGAAAGCAAAAACAAAGTAGATATTATGAAAGTTACTGGTTTAACTCTTGAAGAATTAGATAACCTTAAAATAAAAAGTAATAATAAAGAAATACTTAAAATATATAATCATATAAAATATAATAAATAAATTTTTTATATTAAATGGTAAATACTTAAAAATTAACTATTGCATTATGTACTATTTTCTGTTAAAATTAGAATGTTATTGAATACACACATAACTTAAATTAGGTTGTTAAATGAGTTATGGAGGATTAAAACCTAGGAGGATTTAAAATGAGCGTTATTTCTATGAAACAATTACTTGAGGCAGGTGTACACTTTGGTCACCAAACACGTCGTTGGAACCCTAAAATGGCTGAGTACATTTTTGCTGAAAGAAACGGTATTTACATTATCGATTTACAAAAAACTGTAAAAAAAGTTGATGAGGCTTATGATGCTTTAGTTGAGTTACTTTCAAATGAAGGTGAAGTTCTTTTTGTTGGTACAAAAAAACAAGCTCAAGATTCTATTAAAGAAGAAGCTATCAGATGCAATATGCACTATGTAAATATTCGTTGGTTAGGCGGTATGCTTACAAATTTCAAAACTGTTCAAGGTCGTATTAAAAGACTTAAAGATTTAGAAAATATGAAGGCAGACGGTACTTTTGAACTTTTAACTAAAAAAGAAGCTTCTTTACTTGAAAAAGAAATGGAAAAACTTGAAAGAAATATCGGTGGTATCAAAAATATGAAGAGATTACCTGACGTTATCTTTATCGTTGACCCTCGTAAAGAACACTTAGCTGTTAAAGAGGCTAGAAATCTTGGTATACCTACTGTTGCTATCGTTGACACTAACTGTGATCCAGACGAAGTTGACTATGTAATTCCTGGTAATGATGATGCTATTCGTGCTGTTAAGCTTATTGCTAGCAAAGTAGCTGATGTTGTTTTAGAAACACGTCAAGGTGCTGAAGCTGAATATGTTCAAGAAGAAACTGTAGAAGCTTAATTCTACTTAAAGCTAAAGTTATACTTTAGCTTTATTAAAATAATAAATGTACTTTGTTAATATATACTTAAATTTGGAGGAGATAAAATGGCTGTAACTGCTGGAATGATTAAAGAGTTAAGAGAAATAACAGGCGTTGGTATGACTGACTGTAAAAAAGCACTTATGGAAGTTGACGGTGATATCCAAAAGGCTGTTGAATATTTAAGAGAGCAAGGTTTAGCTGCTGCTCAAAAGAAAGCTGGTCGTATTGCTGCAGAAGGTTTAGTAAAAGCTTATGTTGACGGTAATGTTGGTGTTGTTGTTGAAGTAAACTCTGAAACTGACTTTGTTTCTAAAAATGAACTTTTTATTAATTATGTTGAAGAAGTTGCTAAAACTGCAATCAAAACTACTAGTACTGATATAGAAGGATTCTTAAAAGACTCTTGGTCTTTTTCAGAATCTGCTACTGTTCAAGATGAATTAAATGCTAAAATTGCTGTTATCGGTGAAAACTTAGGTATTCGTCGTTTTGCTAAAGTTGAGGTTTCTGCTTCTGAAGCTCTTGTAACTTATATTCACGGTGGTGGTAAAGTTGCTGTTTTACTTAAACTTGCTTGTGAAAAATTAACAGCTGAAGTTGAAGAAGCTGGTAAAAATATTTCTATGCAAATAGCTGCTATGAGTCCTAAATTTGTTGATAGAAATGAAATTTCTGATGAATTTATTGCTCATGAAAAAGATATTCTTGTTCAACAAGCTTTAAATGAAGGTACTAAACCTGAAATCGTTGATAAAAAAGTTGAAGGTAGACTTAACAAACAATTAAAAGAATTTTGTCTACTTGATCAAGAATATGTAAAAGGTGACAAACAAACTGTTGCTCAATATGTTGCTGAAGTATCTAAAGCTGTTGGTTTTGATATTACTGTACTTAGTTTCGTAAGATTTGAAACTGGTGAAGGCATTGAGAAAAAAGAAGAAAATTTTGCCGAAGAAGTTGCAAAAACAATGGGCGCATAATTAAAATTAAAATAATTAATACCAACTAAAAATCTGCTATATAGTAATTTTTTGTTGGTATTTTTTTGTATATTGCTACTGGAAATACTAAATATAAGGAAAATATTTTTAATTTGTTATGAGTCTATTAATAAAGTTAACTTTGTTATTAAAATATAATTGTAAAATATTTTATAAGATGAAATTACTTTTTTACTTATTTGTTTTAAAGGAAAAAATATATATTTGATTTTGAAATTGAAATAGTAATTAATATTTAAAAATATTAATTACTATTTTGTGAAATTGTATTGAAAAAAATAGCAAAATATGTTAAAATTGTTAAACAGATTAAGTTTTTAGAAAGAAGATAAGAATGTTTAAAAAAGGTATAATTTTACTATTACTTGCTTATATATATAGTTTAATCATCTATTCTATTATTCATTTTACTGGAATACTAAATAATGATTTATATTTTTTTCTAGTTATTTATTTTTCAGTTTTAAGTTTAGCTTTGTTAGGTAATTGTTTTAATAAATATTATTTAAGAAAATTACCTAATAAAATGATTAAAAATGAAGAGTTTGACCCACTTGATGAAAATGTGGAAATTGATTTTTTTACAAAACTTTTAAATAAAGATGGATTTAAAAAAGAGTTTTATTTAAAGAATGAAAATACAAATAAGCATATAAGCGCTTTGTTTTTTATTGATATCGAAAATTTGAAGGCTATAAATGACCAATTTGGTCTATATAAGGGTAATGAAGTCATTTTAAAAATGAGCGAATTTTTAGATTTTTTTAATCAATATAACGGCACTTTTGCTAGAGTTTCGGGGGATCAATTCCTCTTATATTTAAGTGGATATGATACTAAAGATGAGGTTATTAAAATATTTAATGATTTTTATACTTTTGTGAGTAAACAAAAAATCAATATTAAGAATGAATTTAGTTTTAATATTAGATTTTCAAGTGGTGTTTCTTGGTATAATGAAGATACAAATGATTTTGATGAATTATTTAAATATGCAAAATTTGCTTTATATGAAGCAAAAACGAAAGCTAAGGGCACGTTACTTCACTTTAATTTAAAGGATTTTAATGCAAATAAATTTCTTATGGAAAACTCTTTTGAGATAAACAATCTGTTAGAGAATAATCTTTTGAAATTTATGTATCAGCCTATAGTTGATGTTAAAACAGCAGAGATTTTTGGTTATGAAGCGTTAATGCGTTCCAAACTTGATGCTTTTAAAAGCCCATATGAAATTATCAAAGTTGCAACTAATCAAGGTAAATTATATCAACTTGAGAAGTCTGTAGTTTTTCTTGTGCATGAAGATATTTGTGAAAATAGTGATAAAATAGGTAATAAAAAAATATTTATTAATACTATACCAAGTCAAGTTTTAAATGAAGAAGATGGACAACTTCTTGTTGAAAAGTACAAAGAAAATTTTTCTAGAGTTGTTATTGAAGTTACTGAGCAAGAAAGTAAAAATGCTTATTATCTTGAGCAAAAGAAGGCATTTTTAAATAATTTTAATATTCTTATGGCTGTTGATGATTTTGGTAGTGGTTATTCAAATGAAATTAGAGTTTTAGAAATTGAACCAGATATTGTTAAAATAGATATGGAATTAATTAGAAATATTCATAAAAATTTAGATAAATTACATATTGTAAATAATATAATTTCTTTTGCACATAGTAAGAATATGAAAGTTGTTGCAGAAGGTGTCGAAACTAAAGAGGAACTTGTGTGTTTAAAGAATATTAACGTAGATTTTTTACAGGGATATTTTATTGCTAAACCTAGTTATGAGTTTTTAGATATTACTGAAAATATTAAGAAAGAAATTTTAGAAGCTTAGAATTTAAATAATATTAATTTGTTTTGGAGGAAAATAAATATGAGTAAAGAAAAAGTTTTAGAAGTTATGAATGCAGTAGGTAAGCCTGTTAGTGCTGGAGAAGTTGAAAAGCTTTCTGGTCTTGATAGAAAAGAAGTTGATAAAATTTTTAAAGAATTAAAAAAAGAAGAAGCCATTGTTTCACCAGTGAGATGTAAGTGGGAACCTGCTAAATAAATATTTCAAAAAGAAATTTTTGATTTTAATTGGTTACTTTTAAAAGTCATGAAAAATACTACAGTATAAAGGTTATGTTAGACTTTATACTGTAGTATTTTTTTATAGCTTTTATCAATAGTTTGTATTTTGTAGTGTTGCCATTTTTTGACTCAGTAGTTTACCTTTAGAAAACTTACTTACTTAGTAAGTGTTAGGGCTTTTTCCCGATACAATAGGACAAAGAAAATTGTGTATTTTGTAATGTTGCCATTTACATAAATTTTTTATATTGTAAAAGTAAAATAAAAATCATTAAATGCTACATTGGAAAATATTAGTGTGTAGACGTTTTATGCGGTTTTTTAATTTAAATTAAATTATTTTTTAAAATGAGCGATGATAAAAAATATAAAAAATTGTATTAGTTTTGTAATAAAATAGCAAAGTTGTGTGTATTTTTCTATTGAGTTATTACAGTTAGTGATTTTTCTTTATTTATGTTTTATACAACTTAATTTTAAATTGAAAGATTTTATTTTATAACTTAAAATTTTTTTTGATTTTTTATAGTAAATATTAATATTTTTAAAATATGTGAATAGTATTGTATAAAGTTAATTTAAATTATTCAGGAGGTATGAAATGAAAAAAATTTTATCGTTAATTCTAATTTTAATTTTTTTATTTAATAGTAAAATTTATGCAGATGATGTTCAAGAATTTAAGTCGAGTATACTTATGGAAACAGAAACTGGTAAAGTGATTTCTGAGACAAATAGCGATGAAAAGCTGAAAATTGCGAGCGTTACAAAGGTTATGACATTATTACTTGTTTTTGAAGCTATTGATAGTGGCAGAATAGCTAAAACGGATATTGTAACCATTTCTGAACATGCAAGTTCGATGGGAGGGTCTCAAGTCTTTCTTGAACCAATGGAAAAACAAAGTGTCGAAAGCTTACTTAAAAGTGTGTTAATTGCTTCGGCTAATGATGCTAGTGTTGCTTTGGCAGAATTTTTATCAGGTAGTGAAGATGCCTTTGTAGAAAATATGAATAAAAGAGCAAAAGAACTCGGCATGTTAAGCACTAATTATGCTAATGCTTGTGGCCTTGATACAGAAAATCAATATTCTACTGCTTATGATGTTGCTTTAGTTTCTAGGGAGTTAACTTTAAAACATAAAGATGTTTTTAATTATACAAATATTTGGCAAGATGAGATTATACATACAACTTCAAGAGGTGAGGAACCTTTTGGACTTACCAATACAAATAAATTTATTAGAAGTTATGATGGTGCAACGGGTTTAAAGACTGGAAGCACTTCTGAAGCTTTATTTTGTTTAGCTGCTACTGCAACTCGTGAAGATTTAAGCTTAATTACTGTTGTGCTTGGTGCAAATTCTTCCGATATTCGTCTAAAAGAAACTATTAAACTTATGGATTATGGGTTTTCTAACTATAAAGTATTTCATAGTGAGGAAAAAGATAAAGTAATAACAAAAGTTCCAATTGAAAAAGCTAAAATTAGTGAAGTTGAATTGTATGTTAAGGATAATGTTACAACTTTAGTAAGTAAATCAAGTGGAGAAATAACAAAGGAGGCATATGTGATAGAAAATTTAAAAGCACCACTTGAGGCAAACACAAAAGTAGGGGAGATTATATATAAACAAGGGGAAACTGTAGTAAATAGAGTAGATTTAATAGTTAAAGAAAAAATTGAGAAAGCTGGATTATATGACAATATGTTAAAGCTATTACCTTTATGGTTTTAAGTTTTAATATTTTTTGCAAAATTACAGAAAAAATTTTTAAATACTTTAAATTAAATTAAAATATTTAAAAAAATAATAGGCAATATTAACTAATTTAAAAAATAAAATACTGAATAAAGAGTAATAATTACATACTCTTTATTCAGTATTTTGTACGTAAAAATAAGTGCTTTTCTTATAGTAACTTGCAGAATTTTATTAATGGAATTTATTTAAACTATAAAAATTAAATCAAACAATAAAATTGTAAAATTATAGTAATAAGACATATTACATTGAAAATCTACAAAGTAGTTGTTAGAATAAATATAAGTATTAAAGATAGAACTCTAGCAGTAAAAAAATTATGATACTATTTAAGTGAAAAATATGTAAAAATCTATTTTTTATAAAACATTATAAAGTAACAAATTACTTATAAAGATGTATTAATGAAATGACTATACTTTAGTGGATTTTTGAAAGTTAAAAAAGTATAATAAAAAAAGAAAAAATATAGAAGGAAAAAGAAAAATAAAAAAAGTTTTAAAAAGTGGTTGACAAAAAGAAAGAAAGTTGATATAATAAATCTTGTTCTTGTGAGAGAACGTAGAAAAAAGAAGAACCTTGAAAATT
>JBKECM010000184.1:0-14979 GCA_047974615.1 Lachnospirales bacterium | reverse complement strand
GTCGCCCTTGTTCGTCGGGTTCTTTACAAAACAATGGCTTTGCGCCTTTTGACAAAAATTGTGGAAATGGCGTCTTTTTGCCATTTCAGGCGTTTGTCAAAAGTATGAAAATTTGTTTTTTTCTTTTGCAATGTGCCATTCCTTGAATTTTGCAACGTTGCCAAATTCTCATTTTATTGAGAAATCATCTAAGGTTTTAAATTTTTCTAAAATATTGCAAATATTTAACCATATACTTTTAATAAAATCTCTAGTTATTTTTTGTTTCGTCCTGCCACTTTTTCTTTTTTATAATAATATGGGCTTATAAGGTCTATCCATGCATTTATTGGTAATATTTTATTTATTTCTGCATAAAATTTTTTCAATTTGTATATTTACTTGTTTCTTCTCTAAATAATGATATTTGTATTGGTTCACGTCATTTTATTTATATCATTGAATAATGCAATTATGCCTTGTTATTTTACTTTAAGTAAATATATGTATTTAATAATTTTTGAAAGTTTCATATAAGTTATTTAGCCCTTTTTCAAGGAATGAAGTTGGGCAGGCGATATTAATACGTTGGAAATGTTCACCTTCTTTTCCAAACATCGTGCCATTATCAAGCCAGAGATTTGCCTCGTATATTATTAATTCATTTATTTTTTCATCACTTAGGTTAAGTTCACTAAAATCTAGCCAAATTAGGTAGGTGCCTTCTGGTTCTACTAATTTAATTTTTGGTAGTTTTTCTAATAAAAAGGCTTTTAAAAACTGTACATTTTTTTCTAAATAAATTTTTAACTCATTTAACCAAGCATCACCATACTCATAACAAGCTTTAGCGGCAACTAAGCCTATGTTGTTTAGTTGACTATAGCCTGTCTTAGCCATTTCTTTTTTGAAATTTTCTCTTAAAGTCGAATTTGGAATAAAAATATTTGAAATTTGCAAGCCGGCTATATTGAAGGTTTTTGAAGGTGCAGTTAAAACTATTGCAGCCTCATTAAATTTTTCATCGATACTTAAAAATATTGTATGATTGTTATTATTTCTTGTAAAATCACAATGTATTTCATCTACTACAATAATTACTTTATGTTTTAAGCATATTTCTCCTATTTCAGTTAGTTCTGCTTTTGTAAAAACTTTTCCAACTGGATTATGAGGATTACATAAAATAAACATTTTAACATTGTTTTTTACTATTTTATCTTCAAAGTCTTTAAAATCAACTTCATATTTACCGTTTTTATATACAAGAGAGTTATTTACTAAAATTCTATTATTATTTAAAATTGAATTTGTAAAAGGGTAGTATACAGGGTTTTGTATTAAAATTGCATCGTTTTCTTTTGTGAAAGCATTTACTGATGCACAAAGAGCATAAACTATACTTGGAGTTTTTATAAGCCATTCTTTTTTAAATTCGTAATTAAAATATTTTTTAAACCAGTTAATTACAACTTCACTGTAATCATCTTTTACATCGCTATATCCAAAAATACCATGAGATACGCATTCTTGAATTTTACTTATAACAACTTCTGGTACTCTAAAATCCATATCTGCTACCCAGTAAGGTAAAATATCTTTTGGCATTCCTCTTTCTTCGGAAAAATCAAATTTTAAACAATTTGTGTTTTTTCTGTCTACTATTTCATCAAAGTTAAAATTTTCCATATGAGCCTCTTTCTTCAAATAATTGACATTTGTATTCATTTATAATATTATACTATATATAAAGCTTGTTTACAAGCATCATAGGAGGTTTATATGGATATTAACACTACTTGTGTGCATGGTGCATTTGACAAAAACAACACTACTTTAAGTTTAGCTGTTCCTATATATCAATCAGCTACTTTTTCACACCCTACATTTGGACAAAGCTCTGGTTATGATTATTCAAGGTTATCAAACCCTACAAGGGATTCTTTAGAAAGACTCGTTGCTTCTTTGGAAAATGGTAAAGCATCTTTAGCTTTTAGTTCTGGTATGGCAGCCATTGCAGCTTTAATGGAACTTTTTCAGCCTAATGATCATATTGTAGCTTGTAATGACTTATATGGTGGCTCAATTAGACTATTTAAAAATATATCAATGAAAAATGGTTTGGATTTCGATTTTAATGATTTTTTAGATTTAGATGAAGTTGAAAAGCTTATAAGACCAGAAACAAAGGCTTTTTTTGTGGAAACACCTACAAATCCTATGATGAATGTTTGTGATATTCAAGCAATAGGAAAGATTTGCAAAAAACATAACATTTTATTAATAGTTGACAATACATTTTTAACACCTATTTTAATTAACCCTCTTGACCTTGGTGCTGACATAGTTATACATAGTGGTACAAAATTTTTATGCGGTCATAATGACGTTTTAGCAGGTTTTTTAGTTTTAAACGATGAAAAATTAATCGAAAAACTTAAGTATATTCACGTTACTGTAGGTAACTGTTTAGCACCTTTTGATTGCTATTTAGTTATAAGAGGGATTAAAACTTTATCTATAAGACTTAAAAAACAAGAAGAAAATGCTATGATTATAGCTGAATATTTAAGTAAACACCCTAAAGTTAAAAAAGTATATTATAATGGGTTAAAAGATAATGAAGGTTATGAAATAAGCAAAAAACAAGCTCGAGGATTTGGTTCTATGTTATCTTTTAGAACTAATTCTTATGAAACAACAAAAGCTTTTTTAAATGGAACTAACATAATTTTGTTTGCTGAAAGTTTAGGTGGTACTGAGACTTTAGTCACTTTTCCTATGACACAAACTCATGCTGATTTGAGCAATGAAGAGAGAACTAAAAAAGGTATTGATGAAACTTTACTTAGATTATCTGTTGGAATTGAAGATGTAAATGATTTAATTAAAGATTTAGATGAAGCATTAAAATAGATTTTACATTAAAATATATTGATTTTTTAAGTTTTGCCTTGAAAGTTTATTATATAAATGTTAAAATAATAAAGAATTTTTATGAGGTGAAAAAATGAGCATATTAACAGTTAGTAATTTAACCCATGGTTTTGGGGATAGAGCTATTTTTGATGATGTTTCTTTCCGTTTGTTAAAGGGAGAGCATATTGGACTTTTTGGTGCTAATGGTGAAGGTAAATCTACTTTTATGAATATCATAACTAGAAAACTTGAGCCTGATTTTGGTAATATTGAATGGTCAAAAAGAGTACGTGTTGGATATTTAGACCAACATACAGAACTTAAAAAAGGAATGAGCGTTAAAGATGTTTTAAATTCTGCATTCCAATACCTTTTTGATATCGAAGAAGAAATAAATGAGATGTATAATAAAATGGCCGATGCGACAGAAGATGAGGTAAACGCTCTACTTGTTGAAGTAGGTGATTTACAAGATATTTTAGATCATAATGATTTTTATTCTATTGACTATAAAGTAGAAGAAACAGCAAGAGGTCTTGGAATTCTTGATATCGGCTTGGACAAAGATGTTAATGATTTAAGTGGTGGGCAAAGAACTAAGATTTTACTTGCAAAACTCCTACTTGAAAAACCAGATATTTTACTTCTTGATGAACCTACAAACTATTTAGATGAAGTGCATATTGAGTGGTTAAAAAAATATTTACTTGACTATGAAAATGCTTTTATTTTAATTTCTCATGATATTCCATTTTTAAATAGTGTTATAAACATTATTTATCATATGGAAAACCAAAAGCTTGACCGTTATGTTGGTGATTATGAAAAGTTTACAGAAGTTCACGAAATGAAAAAGAAACAGCTTGAGGCTGCATATAAAAAACAACAACAAGAAATCGCTGATCTTGAAGATTTTGTTGCTAGAAATAAAGCTCGTGTTTCTACTAGAAATATGGCTATGAGTAGACAAAAGAAACTTGATAAAATAGATGTTATTGAGCTTGCAAAGGACAAACCTAAGCCGGAATTTAACTTTAAAGAAGCTAGAGCTTCTGGTAAAATGGTTTTTGAAACTAAAGATTTAGTTATAGGCTATAGTGATGATAATCCTTTAAGCAAGCCTTTAAATCTATATATGGAACGTGGGCAAAAAATTGCACTTGTTGGTGCTAACGGTATCGGTAAAACTACTTTGCTAAAAAGTTTACTTGGTGAAATTCAAGGGATTTCTGGTGAATCAAAAAAAGGTGACTATCAATATATAGGATATTTTGAACAAGAAACTAAAAAAGATAACTATAATAGTTGTATAGAGGAAGTATGGCAAGAATTTCAAAGCTACACTCAATACGAAGTTCGTTCTGCTTTAGCAAAATGTGGTTTGACTACAAAACATATTGAAAGTAAAGTTATGGTTTTAAGTGGTGGTGAACAAGCAAAGGTAAGGCTTTGCAAACTCATAAATAGAGAAAGCAATATACTTGTACTTGATGAGCCTACTAATCATTTAGATATTGAGGCGAAAGAAGAACTAAAGCGTGCTTTGAAATCATATAAAGGCTCTATTTTGATTATTTGTCATGAGCCGGAGTTTTATAATGATGTTGTTGATATTGTTTGGAACTTAGAAGAATATACTACAAAAATAGTTTAATATTATTAAAGAAAAAAGTATAAAGAAATTCGATATGAGTTTCTTTATACTTTTTTTGTAAGATGGAAATATTGTCATAATGTAAGACTATTAAAAAAAACATATTGAGAAAAAAATAATTAATGCAAAAATAACTATAGGAAATATGTATAATAAATAATTTGATTTTTCTATTAAATCATAATCTGTATCTGAGTCATAAATTTTTTTTTTTGAAATATTTAAGTTCGTTGAAGTGTTACAGAAACTACAATTATCATCGTTTTTTGCTATAGCATTTCCACATTTGTTGCAAAAATTTTGTGCTTTATTTAAAGTAGAAGAACATTTTTTGCATAGTTTTTTATCACTTTTTATTATCGTTCCACAATTTGTACAATACATATACTCCCCCCTGAAAATAGTGTAACATATTGTAACATATGTGTAAAGTATTTTTTTATCCGTTTTGTCACATTATAAGTTAAAGTAATATGAAATTGGTATAATTGACGTAAAGGAGGGATAAGATGTCATCACCTTTATTATCGGCTAAGTTAGTTGAATTACGTAAGGAAAGGGGAATCTCTCAAATAAAAATTGCTAATTACCTTGGTGTCACACGAGAGGCTTATAGTCACTATGAAAGAAACACAAGGCAACCTAGCCTCGAAATTATTATGAAAATAACTTATTACTATGATATCGAGGTTAATGAGCTAATAAACGAAAATACCGTACCTGTTGTTGCTGGGTCTAACAGAGATTTTGAGAGAAATAAATTTGCAAAAAATGTTGAAAACAAAAAAAACATAACTTTATCTGAAAATATGGAACATTTTTTAAAAATATTTAGTGGTAAAAATAATAGTATAGATTTAACAAATATAACAAAAGATGATATTATTTTTTTAAAAGACTTTAAAAAACTTGATTATGATGTACAGATAGAAGTGATGGACTTTATGAAGTTTAAACAGAGAAAAAGAAAAAAAGTATAATAAAAGGCGATAACTTATGTTATCGCCTTTTAAAGTGAAAAAATTTATTAGTTTATACTTTGATATTTTATACTATCATCTTCTTGATTTTTAATATTTTCCCAAAGAGTTTTTACAATTTTGTCAACTTCTGCATTTACTTCATTTAATGGCACTTCAACTTTAATAGATTTGTCACGTGTTGTAATTTCTGCCATTCCTTTTTCTAAAAGTTTTTTACTTATTATAACACGTACAGGGATACCTAAAAGGTCTGCATCTGCAAACTGAACTCCCGGTGAAACTTTTCTATCATCAATTATTGTTTCATGAGAAGTTTTTAAACCATTATAAAGCTCAAAGCCTTTATCTAAAACTTCATCTACATTTGAGTTTAGTACACAAATGTGTACGTGCCAAGGAGCTATAGAAATAGGCCATATAGGGCCGTATTCATCGTGATGGTTTTCGATTGAACAAGCTAAAAGTCTACCTACACCGATACCATAACAACCCATAGTTGGTGTTTTTAAACTTCCGTCAGCATCTGTATATGTCATATTCATACTTGCACTATACTTTGTGCCGAGTTGGAATATATTACCTATTTCTACCCCACGTTTTAATGTTAATGGTTTGCCACAGCATACGCAAAACTCACCTTCGTTAACTTCAGCAACGTCACAATATTCTTCAATGTTTAAATCTCTATTTACATTTACATTTAAAATATGATAATCTAGTTTGTTTGCACCTGCAGTCATACCAACACCATCTTTTAAAGATTTATCGAAAACTACAGTGCAATCAGCAGTAAAGTTATTATTAAGTGGCCCTATAAAGCCCGGTACGATATTGTAATCGTCATAGTAGCCTTCCATAGGAACTACATTATCTTTTACTATTTTTGAAAGTTTTGTTTCACTTACTTTTAAATCACCACGTATGAAAACGATAACTGGCTTACCATCTGAAACTTTTGAAAAAACAGTAGTTTTTATAGCTCTTTGTGGTGCGGCATTGAAAAATTCAGATACTGCAGCTATATCTTTAAGGTTTGGTGTATGTACTTCTTCAAGCGTTCCATCTTCACCTTGATGATATGCAATATTTGATGTTGCTATTTCAGCATTTGAACGGTAATCACAATGTTCACACACTATAAGGCTATCTTCACCTATTTCATTAAGGTACATAAATTCATGTGCTACTTTACCACCCATCATACCTGTATCGGATTTTACTGAAATGAAGTCTGTAAGACCACATCTTTTAAATATTTCTACATAAGACTTATGCATTACTGCATAGTACTCTTCAAGTGATTCATTTGTTGTATGGTACGAATATGCATCTTTCATAATAAATTCACGCACACGTATAAGACCACCACGTGAACGTGGTTCATCTCTAAATTTTGTTTGTATTTGATATATCATAAAAGGATATGCTTGATAACTTTTTGCTTCTGTACGTGCTAAATGTACAGCTGGTTCCTCGTGAGTCATACCTAAAACCATATCACGACCAGTACGATCTTTAAAACGTACAAGCTCGCTACCTACAGCATCAAAACGACCACTTTCTTTCCATAAATCAGCAGGTATAACAACGGGGAAAAGAACCTCTTGTCCATCGGCAAAATCCATCTCCTCGCGTATTATATTACTAATTTTATCTGAAATACGCTTACCGGGAGTTAGGAGTGAAAAGATACCACCACCAACTTGTCTTATATATCCTCCTCTTAAGGAAAAAATGTGACTTGGAATTTGGGCATCATTTGGTTTTTCTTTGTAACGTTCACCTAATAGTTTTGAAACTAACATACTATCAACCTCTCTCGTAAGTTTTTGTTTATTTTTAAACATAGCATTATAATATCACTTATCACTTTAAAAATCAAGGAAATTTATATTTTAAATGATATATTTTAATTAAAAAATCAAAAAATATTGATTTTTTAAAAAATTTGTAATATAATGTAAATGAAATAGTGAATATGACAGTTCGAAAGCCTCCTGTCATTAAACAAAACTAGGTAAGCATAAATTATTTTTTAATAATTATTGAAGGTGGCAAAGGTCTATGTTTATAGGCTGGCTTTAATGTGTTTACAAGAGGGTTATCCTCTTTTTTTGTGTGTAAAAAAAGGTTAACATATGTATTTTAAACATTTTAAGGAGAAAAAATATGTCAAATGAAATTTTACTTTTTTTAAGCTTATTTTTAGCTTTTGGGCTTGTTACTTTAAGTTTTAAACTTTTTGGTAAACTTGGTCTTGTTGCATCAATGGTTTTAGCAATTATTTCTTCAAATATTGAAGTTTTAATACTTGTAGATGCATTTAAAATGGAACAAACTTTAGGAAATGTTATTTTCGCATCTACTTTCCTTGTAACTGATATTATAAGTGAGCTGTATGGTAAAAAAGAAGCCAAAAAAGTGGTGCATATTGGCATTTTTATAGCTTTATCTTTTACAGTAGTATCTCAATATTGGTTGTTGTACACTCCGTCAGCTAATGATTGGGCTTTTGAAAGTATTAGCAGCTTGTTTTCTATGGTGCCACGAATAACTTTAGCGAGTCTTAGTGTTATGGCTATTTGTCAAAGGTTTGATGTATGGTTATATCATAAGATATGGTCATTCACTGAAAATAAAAATAAAGATAAAAGATCTATGTTATGGTTAAGAAATAATGGTTCGACTTTAGTTACTCAAGCTTTTAATGCAATACTTTTTACTTTAGGTGCTTTTGCTTTTACTGAAGGATATGACGGAGAAACTTTAAAAAGCATTATGTTGTCAAGTTATGTAATTTTTGTTATTACTTCTATTTCTGATACTCCTTTTGTATATCTAGCAAGATTTATTCACGAAAACAGAAAAGAAGCTATAGATTAAGTTGATGATAAAGGATAGAAAAAATAAAGAAATTTTCCCTATGCCTCACTTTTTTATGATAGTTTTCTTAATAATATTTTTTTCTTTATTGACTTTTACAATATATAAGTATAGCAATATATTCCTTTGGTTAGCTTTTTCAATAAAATAAAAAGAACCTCAATTTTATCTCCTAAAATTGAGGTTCTTTGATAGTTTGAGGTATATTATTATATGTATACCGTTTTTAGTGTTAAAAAATAATTTTTGAAAAGTTTTTCTTACCACGTTTAATTAAAATGTGGTCTTCATTTATGTCATTTAAAGTAACTACATAGTTTACGTCAGTAACTTTTTCACTATTAATTGAAACTCCACCTTGTTCTACGTTTCTTCTTGCTTCTGATTTTGTAGGAGATAAACTTGAACTTACAAGTAAGTCAAGTAGAGATATTCCAACTTCAAGTTCCTCTTTTTTAACTTCAAAACTAGGTACGTTATCTAAATTTGATGCACCACTATATAATGATTTTATTGCTTCAAGAACTTTGTCTGCTTCCTCAACACCATGTACTAACTTTGTTACTTCATATGCCATAGTTTTCTTTGCGTTAACTACATCTTCTGCAAATAATCTTTCTATTTCTTCTACTGGTATTTCTGAAAATAACTTTAACAATTTTACAATTTCAGCATCGTCTAGGTTATAGAAATACTGGTAGAAATCAAAAGTAGATGTTTTTTCTTTGTCTATCCATAATGCACCGTCAACAGTTTTACCCATTTTAACTCCGTCTTTATTTACTAATAAAGGACAAGTTAGAACGAATAAATCTTTATTGAATTCTGCATCTTCATCAACGTTATTTAATTTTCTATTTAATGTAGAACCAGACAACATATTGCCCCATTGGTCACTGCCACCTATTTGTAATCTGCAGTTGTAAGCACGATTAAGATGTACGAAGTCGTAAGACTGCATTAGCATATAACTCATCTCTAAAAAAGTTAAGCCACCTTCTTTTATACGGTTAGCATATGCATCTGCTGAAAGCATTTTGTTTACGTTAAAATGTACTCCTACTTCACGCATAAAATCTATAAAAGATAAAGGGCAAGTCCAGTCAGCATTATCTGTAAAAATTGCTGGATTTTCACCATCTACTTTTATATATTTTTTCATAATATTTTTAAGTTTTTCAACGTTTGTTGCAACTTGTTCTTTTGTTAACATTTGACGCATATCACTTTTTCCACTTGGGTCACCAATTAATGATGTTGCACCACCTAAAACGATTATACCTTGATGTCCTGCATCTTGAAGTTTTCTAAACATTTGTAAAGATAAAAAGTGTCCTATATGCAAAGATTCAGCTGTTGGGTCAACTCCAAGATAAAAAGTTACCTTTTCCTCATCTAAAAGTTTTTTCAAGTTGTCGATATTATTAGATTGATATACATAGCCACGCTCGGACATTTTATCAACTATATTTTTCATTGGTATCCTCCTTAATTTTTGAAAATAAATTTAGTACATTATAACATAAAATACATTAATTGTCTATTTTCTATTTTTTGTGAAACATTTTCTTAAATAGATTTTTTATTGATGTTATAAAAAAATTTAGTGAAACTTTATCATAATATTTTGAGTCATATAAAAATGCATTAATTTGACAACCTACTAAAAGTACAAAGGCTATTATATTTATCCAAAATATAAAAATTAAAACTGTACCTAAGGCACCATATATTGAAGAATATTTTGAAAAGTTATTTATATATATATTATAACATTTTGAAGATAATGCCCAAAATATGAGGGTGAAGAGTGTTCCCGGTAAGGTGCTAATAAAATGTATAGGCTTAGCTGTTGCAATAGCATAAATTAGCATTATAAGTAAAGTCATTATTGCAAAAACTATAAAATTTAATGTACTATCATAAAGTATTTCAATATCAATAGGCAAGATATCAAAGTTCTCTAAAAATTTTAAAATAACGTCACTAAAAATTAATGTGATTAAAGTCAAAATTATTGTTAGGGTAAATAACAAAACTTGCATAACAGAAACTAATCTACGATGTACATAATTTCGTGTGTCTTCAATATGATATGTTTTATTTATTCCACGATTTACTGCAAAAAAGCCACTTGAAGCTGAAAAAATAGCAAAAATTAAAGTTGTTGATATTAAGCCTGCTGAAGTATCTTTTGGTTCTAGAGAGTTCATAAAGTTATTAAAAATTATTGCAACGCTATCTGGTACGTGTGGGTCTAAAAATTCACTTAAAAGTTCCGTATCAAGATTAAGTGTGCCAAGTATTGCAACCAAAAACATCAAAAAAGGAAAAGCTGATATTATAATTTTAAGTGTAAGTTCATAGGAAAGCGATAATAATTCATTTTCACGATTTACTTTCATTAAAAATTTTCCTATATCTATAAGTTTACGCAATATTTTCTGTACCTTTCTAAATTTCTAATTACATCATTATAACATATATTTTTTTTATACAAAAGCATTTTTTAATTTTTTAAATATTTTGTCGTTTATTGTTTTGAAAAGTTTTTGGTTTATACAAATTATGACAACATAATTTATCAAAATAATGTATTCTTTATAATACAAATTATTTTTTTGAGGTGAGTATATGTGGAATAATTTTAAGTCAAATCATAAAACCAATAAATCTATAATCATTAACAATATTAAAATTTACGGGTTAATAAAGTTTTTAATTTTAATAGCTACTTCTTTTATTATAGGTAATTGTTTTTTGTTTACATATTCAAATTTTTTTATTATACCTTTTCTAAGTATAATTATGTATCGTCCTAAAAGAGAGTTTTATTCTTCAATTATTTTTATACTTTTAGGTATTATTACAAACTATTATAAAATAACTGTTGGATTTACTTTTACTAGTATTGTAATTAACAATAGTATTTTAATAAAATATTTTACTGCTTTAATGTTACTTGCTTTGCTTAAAAGTTATATTGAATATAGCCAAATTAAAATTAAACAAAATAAGTTGTCATATATTAGTAGCTTAATATCTTTAGTGTCTTCTTTAATGCTTTTAATATACTATAATTTTTCTCTTTACCATATTATGCTTGCTACGGTTGAAGTTTTTTTATGTTTCATTTTAACATATATTTTACAAGATGGTATAAATATAACAACACTAAATAAGATTAAAAAAAGTAAGCAATATAGCGAAAAAGAGCTTTTTAGTTTAATTATTGTACTTTTTATTTTACTTATTTCTTTAGATACCTTTTATATTTTAAATATATCTATGTCAGAAATTGTGCTTTTGTCTTTTCTATTTATGGTAGGATATATATATATAAGTAGTGTTAGTTTTTTTGTAAGTTACTGTGTAACTTTTTTATATGGTATTTTTTTGCAAGATGTTTCTTTAGGGTATATTAGTTTGCTTGCAATTACAATATCTTTAGTTGCTTTTGCACCTAAAAAAAATAAATATATTTATAGCGTGTTATATTTAATAGTATATGTCATGTTGTACAACTTTAGTAGTAATGTTTATTCCTATGAAATTACTTTTATAAATACATATATAGCTATGATTTTTGCAATTTTTCTTTTTTTGATTATAGATTTAAAAATTTTTAATAGCATTGTGATAAAGTATCCAAATTATAATGTTGTAGAAAATCTAAATTATCGTAGTGTTGATAAAATGAGAAGACAACTAAAATACGATTTTAAAGAAATATTTAATCCATATAAAAATGTTATAAATAATATAAATAATAAACTAGATTTATACAATAAATCTTATTTAGAGGATAAAGAAAAAGCTGAGTCTTTAAAATCTTTATTAAGTATTGAACAAAAAGTAAATGAAGAAACTTTTGATAAAATATATAAAAGTATTTCTTTAGATTATAATAATTTTTTATATGAAGAAGATAAAATTTATCAAAGTTTATTTAAAAAAAATTTTGATATAAAAAATGTTTTAATTAAAAAGTTAAATAGTACTATTGAAATAACTTTATTTATCAAAGATTTTGTAGATAGCTACCGATATTTATCTAAGATATATAATATTTTGGATAATGTTTTAAATAAAAAATTTGTTATTAATAATACTTTTTACAGTTCAAAGGAAAACTGTTATATAATAAATTTTAAAGAAAAAACTAAGTTTTACTTGCAAATTGAGAACGTTTCTGTTGGGAAGGATAACTCTAATATATCTGGTGATAACTATACTAAGATTAATAAAGAAGATAATAAATCCCTTATTGGCATTTCTGATGGTATGGGTTCTGGTTATGATGCTAATATATCAAGCTCTGCTACTTTAGATTTACTTGACGATTTATCCTTGACAAATACCTCAATCAAAAATATGGTTAATATTATAAATAATATTGGTGTTTTAAATGGCGATGGTGAGACCTTTACTACTTTAGATTTACTTGAAGTCGACTTGCAAAATGGGGTAGGCAAATCTATAAAATTTGGTGCTTGTCCTACCTATTTTGTACGTAATAACAGAGTTAGAAAGATAAATACAAACTCCTTGCCTTTAGGCGTTTTATCAAATATTGAATATGAAGAAAAAGAGTTTCAATTTAAAGAAAATGATATTATTATTATGATGTCAGATGGAATATATGAGGCTAATCCAAGTCCTCTTGAAAAAGATATGTGGCTTATTGAATATTTGGAAAAAAATAGCAATAAAAGACTTAAAGATTTGTGTGGGAATATTTTAGAACTTGCAATAAAAATAGGTGGTGAAGCTGTACCTAAAGATGATATGCTTGTTCTAGGTATTGCAATTAAATCGAATATTTAATTAGTATTTTTTTGATTTATCTACCTTGAAAATAGTGTCAAAAAATTGACATATTTATTTTTTCGTGTTATCATTTTAATCTATAGAATGTGGTAGGTGAAGTATGTATAATAATATTAAAAATAAAACTTTAAGAGAAGTTTTAAAAAATGTAACATTATTTATTTTAGTGATTTTAATTGTTTTGTTTATACGCGAATATGTTTTTAGAGTTGTTATATCTAATGGGGATTCTATGAGTCCTAATATTTCACATAAAGATGTTTTGATTACTTCAATGTTACCTTATGTTTTTGGTGAGCCTGAAGTCGGTGATATTGTTATTTTTCCATATCAAGAAAATGAAAATGACAAGTTTATAAAAAGAGTTGTTGCTAAGGGTGGAGATGAAGTTGATTTAATCAATGGTGTTTTTTACATTAATGGTGAAAAACTCGAAGATGATTTTAATCATGATATAACAAACACTGGTAATTTAATTTATCCTTATAAAATACCTGAAGGAACTTATTTTTGTTTAGGTGATAATAGAAATGCATCTAAAGATAGCCGTTTTTTAGAAGTTGGTACTATGAAAGAATCGGATTTTATGGGTAAGGTCTTATTTAGAATTTATCCTTTTAATACTGCTTTTGATGATTTATCTAAAAATATAGATTATTAAAAATTACTTTTACTTTTAATTTTAGAATGGAGCAATATATGAATATACAATGGTATCCCGGACATATGACTAAGTCCAAAAGAATAATGGAAAAAGATATAAAGCTTGTTGATATTGTTATTGAACTTGTAGATTCAAGAATACCTCTATCAAGTAAAAATCCTGACATAGATAAACTTGCAAAAGATAAGCATAGAATTATTGTTTTAAATAAAAGTGATTTGGCAGAAGAAAAAGTTACAAAAGAATGGGAAGAATATTTCAAAGGTAAAGGATATCACGTGGTTATTGCAAACTCTATTACGGGTAACGGCTTTAAAGACATTACAAAAACTGTTGACTTACTTATGGAAGAAAAAAGAGAACGTTTAAAACAAAAAGGTAGAATTTTTGTACCTGCACGTGCTATGATTGTAGGTATACCAAATGTAGGTAAATCAACTTTAATAAATAAATATGTAGGTAAACAAATGGCTAAAGCAGGGGATAGACCCGGTGTTACACGCTCAAACCAATGGATTAGAATTAAAAAAGATTTTGAACTTCTCGATACACCCGGTATTTTGTGGCCAAAGTTTGAAGATATAAATGTTGGTATTAAGCTTGCTATTACTGGAGCTATAAACGATCAAATACTTGATAGATTGGAACTTTCTACACAACTTATAACTTTAGCTGCTAAACTAGATGTTAAAATCATTACTGATAGATATAAGATTGAAACTGACTTTGAAGAATGTGTTGCAACGCCACATAAAGTTTTAGAAAAAATCGCTTTAAAACGAGGATTTTTAATAAAAGGTGGAGAAGCTGATTTTGATAGGGCAAGTATAATTTTACTTGACGAGTATAGAGGTAAGATGTTAGGGCAAATTTCCTTAGAAAGACCAAGTGACTTTGTAATATAATATTAAGTTTAACTCATAGTATGATCTATGAGTTTTTTTAAATGGCTTCATTGCAAAATATAGAAAAATCCATTTTAATATCGGAATTTTCACTACGTGAAAACGACTTCGTCGCCCTTGTTCGTCGGGTTCTTTACAAAACAACGGCTTTGCATCTTTTGA
>JBKECM010000157.1:0-30406 GCA_047974615.1 Lachnospirales bacterium | reverse complement strand
ACAGTTTTCTAGTATGTCTATAGGTAAAATAGTTAAAATGTGTTTTCCGGGTATGCCTATGGGTGGAGGATTTCCTTTTAAATAATTTGTCAATTTATTAAATAATGTATGTTATTTAACTTTAATATAAAAAAATAATTTATGAGTTGAAATGAAATGGCAGTAAAAATTAGAATTAAAAGAATGGGAGCTCACAAATCTCCTTTTTATCGTATTGTAGTAGCTGATGCTAAAACTCCTAGAGATGGTAAAAGTATAGCAGAAATCGGTACTTATAACCCAGTTAAAAACCCTGCTGAAGTTAGCATTAAAGAAGAAGAAGCTAAAAAATGGTTATCTAATGGTGCTCAACCTACTGATACTGTTAAAGGTTTATTCAAAAAAGCTGGTATCCTTTAATATTTGGCTTATTAATACATAAAGAGCATTTATATGCTCTTTTTTGTTTGTATTTAAATGTTAAAAATTGTAATAGTAACGTGATTTTTTAGGAAGATATAAAAATGGCATCATTGCAAAATGCAATGATGCCAAATGTAAATAAGAGTTATGGTGAAGAAATTATAGATGTTGATAAAGTTTTTTAGTTGTAAGTTAGAGATTTTTTTATGTAACATATTTTAAATATAAAAAACCATTTATATAAAATATAAATGGTTTTATGCGGATGAAGAGACTCGAACTCCCACACCTAAGTACCAGATCCTAAGTCTGGCGCGTCTGCCAATTCCGCCACATCCGCTTAACACTTTAATAGTATATCACTAAGAGTCTATAATGTCAATATATATTTGTAAAATAATTTATGCAAAATGTGTAAATTAATATGGTTTTATGCATATACTTAAATATGCATAAGAAAATAGTTATGAAAAAGTTATAAAAAAAGTTATAAAAAATTTGCACACAAGAGTCGATTTTGCATATGATATAGTATACACATAAGATAGTTAAAAGAAATTTTAAAAATTATTTTGGAGGTATTGACTATGAATTATTTAGAAGGTAACAATGGTAGTAACAACAAAGATATGATGACTTTATTTTTACTTCTTTTCCTATTTGATGGGTTTGACGGTGAAGATAATAACTTTATGCTTTTAATTTTACTTTTATTTTTATTTTAGTATTTAATTAAATATAAAAGAAGTGATAAGATTATAATTAGTCTTATCACTTCTTTTTATAAATCAAAAAGAGTTAGTTGTTCAGAAGGTTTTGAAGGTTTATAGTCTGCTATAATATCTTTCATTTTATAGCTAATATTATTTTTTTCGCAAAAATTTGTTATAATGTAGTTTAGTTTTTTTACATTTTCTGTGTTACACCAATATGAGTTTCTATATGTAGAAATATATTTTTCTTTTAGTCCTTTAAAATCTTTATCGAGGTAGTTGAAAAAAACATCTCTTTGGGTATCTCTTAAAGATACAGCTAATCCAGGATAGATGAAGTTTGCACCACTATTTTTTGCCATATCAAGAAGATTATTAATATTTTTTTCGTTATCTGTTATGAAAGGTAGGATAGGCATCATAAGTATGCCTGAATATATGTTATTTAATCTAAGTTTTTCTAGGGCGTTAAATCGGTTTGATGTTGTTGGAGCATAGGGTTCTATAATTTTACACAGTTCGTCTGAAGATGCACTAACGCTTAATTTTACTATTGTAGGAGAATATTTTTGTATTTTTGTTAATAGGTCTATATCTCTTGTTATTAGGTCGTTTTTTGTTGTAATGCCTATACCAAAGTTATATTTTAATATTAATTCTAGGGAATTTCGTGTTAATAAGCTTTGTTTTTCTAAATGATTATAAGGGTCAGACATAGCACCTGTTCCTACAACTCCAGTTTTTCTTTTATTTTTTAGTTCACTTTCTATGAGCTGTAAAGAATTTTTTTTAATTGTTACTTTTTCAAAGTCTTTTATGCCATAACAGTCACTTCTACTGTCACAATATATGCAACCATGATTACAACCTCTATATATATTCATATTATAATCATAGGAAAACCAAAAATCTTTGTTTTTTTGATTTGTTGTTTGTATTATTTTTTTGGCATCAATATATTCAAATTCCATTTTAACTCCTAAATATGTTATTGTTTAAGTATAATATATTTTTGATGAAAAAGCAATTAAGGTATTTATTAATAGGTTTGATGACTTTCAATGTATAAAAATATTTTGCTTTCTATGTAGTTAGATTATACGGTTTATAGTTTTTGTAAGTTTATTTTTATAAAAAAAACTGAAGGGGTTAACCTTCAGCAATAAAAAGGGGGATATTTGATTTATGAAAATAGCCTATTATTAGCCTATAAACATCTGTGTCCAGTAAACGGTACCGTTTTTTACATAGTAACCTATACCAATTTTTGTAAATTTACTGTTTAGTATATTTTCTTTATGCCCTGCTGAGTTCATCCATGCTTCAACAACTGCGGTAGGTGTTTTTTGACCTTTTGCAATGTTTTCTCCAGCATAACTATATGATATCTTAAAAGATTTTAACATATCAAAAGGTGAGCCGTAAGTTGGTGAGTTGTGTGAAAAATAGTTGTTATTTCCCATATCTTCAGACTTATATTGTGCAACTCTTGAAACTTGCCAATCTATTGTAAGTGGTGCTAGATTTTGTTTTTTACGTTCAGCGTTAACTAGGTTAACAACTTCTTGTTCTACGGTCTTTAAAGTTTCATCAGGAAGTGGAACGGTGATTTGATCATTTGGATAAATAAGGTCAGGATTTTTTATTTGAGGATTTGCACCTATTATTTCAGATACTCCTACTTCATAGGTTCTTGCTATTTTCCATAGTGTATCACCTTTTTTTACGGTGTAAGTTGTGGTTGCACCGGCTACAGCTATTGTAAATGCTAATGTAAGTATACTTATTGGTATAATTTTTCCTAAGATTTTCTTCATAAATATAATTCCTTTCTTTATAACTTTTAGCTATAGTATTACCACAAAAATATACTTTAAAACATTTTTAAAAAAACTTTTAATATTACTTAATTTTTGTTATAATATAATATATTAGTAATTTGGCTGATTTTAATAAACAAAATAAATATAAAAGGGGAATAATATGGAAAATGAAGTTGCCGAAGTTAAAATACATAATAAAACTTTAGATTTATCTAGCGATTTAGGTGTGGAGCATGTATTTAAAATTAGTGAAGAAGTTAACAATAAAATAGAACAACTTTCAAATGAAAACTCTTTAAACACAAATGAGAAACTTTACCTTTTTACTGCAATCAGCTTATGTGATGAACTTATAAGAGAGCGTAGTGGAGTTTTAGATTTACATAAAGATTTTTCGGAAACTACTAAAAAGGCTGGTTTAGAAAATAAACAATTTTTAGACGAATGTAAAGAGTTAAGAGCCAGAAATGAAGAGATTTTAAACTATAATTTGAAAATGGAAGAAGAATTAAAAAATAAAACTTATATAACAGAAGCTTTAGAAAAGAAATTTAATTCTTTATCAGGAAAATATGTTACACTTGAAGAAGAACTAAAAAACAAAGAACTTGAAATTGAAAATATGTTAGCTAAAAATAATTCAAGTAGTAATAGCGAAAATTTAGAACTTAAAAATAAAATAATTGAGCTTGAAAAGAAAATTATTGAACAAGACAAATACATTCTTGAGCTTCAAGTTTCTATTCAAAATCAAGAAGATACAATGTTAGAACTTATGTATGAAAAAGAAACTTTGGCAGATGAACTTGCTTCAAAAGAAATTGTTTCAAAAGAAGATGGTTATAAATTATTTTAAAGATTTGTTAAAATGCGAGTTCTTTTAAAAAAGGAGTAGTTATGAAAAAAATAGAACTTTTATCTCCAGCAGGTGATATAGAAAGAGCTAAGTATGCTATTGGAAATGGTGCTGATGCTATATATATAGGTGGAAAAGAGTTTTCTGCCAGAAGTTCAGCGTCAAATTTTGATTTTGATGATATGAAAGAAATCATTCAATATGCTACTTTAAGAGGTGTAAAAGTTTTTTTAGCTGTTAATACTTTAATAAAAAATAGTGAATTTTACATTTTAGCAGAATATTTAGAAAAAATTTTTTTGTGTGGAATTAGAACTTTAATTATACAAGATATAGGTGTTGCAAAATTTATAAATGATAAATATGATAAATTTATTTTACACGCATCTACACAACTAACAGCACATTCTTTAGAAGATGTACTAAAACTTCAAGAAGTAGGATTTAAACGTGTTGTTTTATCTAGAGAATTATCTCTTGAGGAAATTTCTTATATTATTAATAATACTACAATGGAAATTGAAGTTTTTTGTCATGGGGCAAATTGCGTGTGCTACTCTGGTCAATGTTTAATGTCAAGCTTAATAGGTGGGCGTAGTGGAAATAGAGGTAAATGTGCTCAACCTTGTAGGCTGTCCTATGATTTGCTTGATGAAAATTATAATAAAATAGAAAAAGGATATTTACTTAGTCCTAAAGATACATTTTCTATTGAAAATATTGAAAAACTCATTGAAATAGGTGTTACTTCACTAAAAATCGAAGGTCGTATGAAAAACAGTACCTATGTATCTACAGTTACTGCTGCGTATAGAAACAAAATAGATAGTGTATATTGCAATACTACTTTTGATGAGAGTCATATAAATAATATAACTCAAATATTCAATAGAGGTGGCTCATTATCAACTATGTATATGGATAACTATAGCTCTAAAAATATGATGAGTACTGTTACACCTAAAAGTACAGGTATTTACGTTGGTGTAGTGAAGCAATATAGAAATAGACGTGCAAGTATTGAATTAGTTGAGCCATTAAATTGTGCTGATGTTATTGAGATATGGACTAAAGAAGGGTTTGAAAACGCTGGAACGAATATTAGCCGTGATTTTTTAGCAGGTGAATACGCTGAAATTGAGGTTAAAGGCGAAATAACAATAGGTGATAAGGTATATAAAACTTTCGATAAAAATTTAGAAAATAAGTATAAAAACTTTTTAGATAATAAAAAAGTAAACATTTATTGTGACATTTTAATTAGACACAATCAACCTATTGAACTTAAGATATATTTAGATGATATTATTATAAAAAAAATAGGAATGATACCTGAAGTTGCAAAGGCACAAGGAACACCTAAAGAAATGGTTATGGAAAAAATAGGACAAACAGGTAACACAACTTTTTCTTTAGAATATATAAATGTAGAAGTTGATGAAGGTTTGTTTATATCTATTAAAGAATTAAAAAATTTGCGTAAAGAAGCTTTAGTCGATTTTGAAAAGCTTTTTATTTTAAAGGACAAAGATGAATGTCCTAAAATTGTTTTGCCTGAATTTCCTTTAGTTAATTGTTTAGAAAAGCAAATTACTGTTGAAGTAAATAATTTGGAGCAATTATTTGCTCTTAAAAATTTGAAACTTCATAGGGTGATAGTTAATCTTGAACAAATTAATATAAATGAGATTATTTCTTTAACTGAAGATTTTTGCTTTAGTATATATTGTAAGTTGCCACGTATATATTCTAATATAGACGATGAGTTTTTTGATGGACTAATAAAAAAAATCCATAATAGTAATATTAAAGGTTTTGTTGTTTGCACTTATGGAGAACTTTTTAAAGTTAAAAAGATTTCTGATAAAGATATTTGTCTTGATTTAAGTTTTAACGTATTTAATAGTATGTCTATGAGATATTTACAATATGAAGATAATGTTAAAAGTGTTTGTGTATCGCCAGAACTAAATGTAAAAGAACTTAAAAATATGTCTTGTGAAGTCGGAGAACTCATTGTTTATGGTAGGTTGCCACAAATGATAACAAAACAATGTCCAGTTGGTTTGTATGTTGCTAATAAAGGCGAAACAAGATTTTGCTCAATGAAAAACCATAATAGCTTTTTTTATTTTAGAGATAGAAAAGGCGAGGATTATCCTATTTTTTGTAACTGTAATTTTTGTTATGCTTCTATTTTGGATAAAAATAAAATAAACCTATTATCAAATAATCAACTATTAGCTTCTGTTTTTGATTTAAAATATAAATTTTTTAAGCTTATTTTTACTAATGAAGGCGTAGATGAGGTGAAAAAGATTACAGATTTGTATTTAAAAGCTTTAGATGGAGAAAAAATAGAACATAAGGATCAAGAAAGATATTATGGGCACTATAATAAAGGTGTACTATAAAGTAATTGAATATTACTAGAGGGAGATTTAATGTATCATATTATAATAATTTTTACAAAAATACTATTTCATATTTTAATGTTTAGTTTTTTGTATTTTAGTATAAAATATACGGCACTTGAGCGTGGAAAAATTAAAGGTTCAAATAAAAATATACAATATGTTCAGTACTTAATTGTAATATTTAATTTTTTAACTGCACTTGCTGTATTATATTTTTCAGAAAAATATGAAAATGTTATATTAGACTTTAGTATTTTTATTCTAGGTTTTATAATAATAAAAGTGTTATTTCCTTTATTTTATAGAGGAAGTTGTCCATTACTTTTAAATTCAATTTTGTTTTTAAATTCAATAAGTTTAATTTTTATATATAGGTTAGACCCAAGCCTTTCTATACAACTTTTTAAATATATTTTATTAGGATTTGCCATAATATTGTTTTTACCTAGTTGCTTTAAATTAGTACCTAAAATCGAAAAGCTTAATATATTATATTTTATAGGTAGTTTTGTAATATTACTGTTACCTACTATTTTTAATAATTCTAGTGCTTATGGTGCAAATAACTGGGTGGAAATCGGGTCAATCACTTTTCAGCCTTCAGAGATTGTTAAGTTTACTTTTGTTTTTTACTTAGCCAGTATTTTAGATAAGAAGTTTACCTTTAAACGTCTTGTATATGTTACGGGTGCATCAGGTATTTTGATTATTGTATTAGCTATGCAAAATGACTTTGGTGGAGCATTAATATTTTTTATGACATTTATGACTTTGTTATTTGTTAGAACTGGTTCTTTTGGTCTTTTTTTCACCGGAATAGGTGGGGTGTCCTTATTAAGTGTAGTGGCATATAATTTGGCAAGTCATATTCAACTTAGAGTTGCAATATGGCAAGACCCTTGGAGTGTGCCATATACTTCAGGATATCAAATAGTACAAAGTTTATTAGCTATTGGGAGTTACTCTCCTTTTGGTAGTGGATTGACTAATGGTTATCCTCAAAATATTCCTATAATAGAAAGTGATTTTATTTTTTCTGGTATATGTGAAGAATTTGGGGCACTTTATGGTTTGGTTATGCTTTTTATATATATAATTATATTTTATAGATGTATAAATATTGCTTTAAGAAGTGAAAAAACATTTCATTCTTTCCTTGTAGTTGGATTTACTTCAATGTTAGCTTTCCAAACTTTTGTTATAATAGGTGGTGTTACAAAGCTTATACCACTTACAGGTGTTACTTTACCTTTTGTTAGCTATGGCGGTACTTCTATGGTATCTGCACTTTTGATGCTTGGTATAATAGAACTTATTTGTACTTATAATTTAAAACAACCGAAGAAAAAATCTTTGGTACATAAAAAATGGAATGATGATATTGACATAGACGAACTTGAAGAAAATGATTTTGAAATATATGAAGATGAATATGAAGAAGAGTTTTATTATGATGATGAAGAAGGCGAGGAATATTTTGAAGACGATTATGCTAATAATGAAGTGAAAAAGCTTTTTTATAAAATTGAAGATGAAGATGTTGATCAAGAGAAAATTAAGCTATTATATAAATCTATAATAGAGGGTGAAGATGATGGACAAAAATAGATTAAATAAAAACATAAGGATTGCTTTTTTTCTATATATTTTTCTATTTGGAATTTTAGTTGTGTATTTTACTAAGTTATCTTTTTTTGATAGTAAAAATATGGTTAATACACCACTTAATCCAAGAGTTCAAGTTGTACCACCTTTTATCGAAAAAGGGGATTTTTATTCCAAAGATATGGTAAAACTTACAGATAGAGGAGCGGAAAAAACATATATATATGATAACCTTTATGCACATACTATAGGATATAGTAAAAACGGTATAAGTAGTCTTGAGGCATGGCAAGGGTTAACACTTTCTAATGCTTCAAATGAACTATATCAAAGCATTAAACAATATGTAACTGATGAGGGAGTTATAAAGGGAGATAGTATAGGTCTAACTATAGATCATAATTTGCAACTTATGGTTGCTGATATGTTAAGTAATAAAACTGGTGCAATTCTTGTTATGAACCCAACCACTAATAATATACTTGCTAGTTATTCTTCTCCTTCATTTGACCCGAACAATGTAAATGCCGATGTTTTAAATAGTGGTGATAATAGCCAATTAATAAATAGAGTTAATCAAGGTCTATATCCTCCTGCTTCAACTTTTAAGGTAGTGTCTACTCTTGCTTTTATAAGAAATTATGAGGACTACGAAAATTATAGATATACTTGTACAGGTGAAATTGTAAAAAATGGTGAAACTATAAGTTGCTATAATCATAATGTGCATGGCGAAATAGGTTTAAAAGAGGCGTTAACTCATTCTTGTAATACATTTTTTATATCTCTTTCTGATTATATTACAAAAGAACAGTTAGAGGAAACAGCTAATAGTTTATTATTTAATCAAAAATTAGATGTTGATTTTGATGTTAACGCATCTGTGTTTCCTTCTTTGGAAACGGATAGCGATTTTTATCATGCTTTAATAGGGCAAGGTGATGTGCTTATTACACCTTTACATTTGGGTACGATTTTTTCAGCCATAGCAAATGGAGGGGTAAGTATGCAACCTCAAGTTGTGGGAGAGTTATATAATTATAATCTTAAAAGTAAGAAAGTTTATTATCCAAAAAAACTAGCACAACTTATTACACTTGAAGAAAGTATAATTTTAAGTGATTTGTTAGACAGTGTTGCTTACAATGGTACGGCTAGTGCTTTAAGCACTCAAAACTATGGAATTGTTTCAAAGACTGGTACTGCAGAAGTTTTAGATAAAGCTGATCATGGTATATTTGTAGGTTATGCTCCAAAGGATAACCCAAAGGTAATGGTTACAATATTATATGAAAATATAGGTGGTAGCTCTTATACTTTAAGTGATGTGCAAAAAATATTTGATTATTGCTTGTTAGAAAACTTAGAATAAAATTGAATAAATATATTGTTTTTGTAAAAAATATCTATATATAATCTTAAAAGGAGATAATATGGATATTTTTTTAATTGCAGAAGCACCAATATGTGCTTTATGTTTTTATATTTTTATTAGAGATAAATACGAAAAAGAGCCTATTAAACTTCTTTTAATAGGGCTAACTTTAGGTGTGCTCCTAGCATATCCTGTTTTGTTTACAGAAAAATTCTTATTGAATTTTGTACCTAAAAATATTTTTTTGAAAAATTTTTATACAACTTTTATAGTTGCTAGTTTTACAGAAGAATTTTTTAAGTTGCTTTTTTTGTTTATGTTAATATGGAGAAATCCAAATTTTAATGAACGATTTGATGCTATAGTTTATAGTGTTTTTATTTCTTTAGGTTTTGCTGGTATAGAAAATTACTATTTTGTTTCAAATGATTTATACAATCAAGTCAGCACTGGTGTTACGAGGGGTATAATTTCAGTTCCGGCACATTTTTTTTATGGTGTTTTTATGGGATATTTTTTAAGCTATGCTAAATTTAATAAGGATTATAATTATGTTTTTGTAAGTTTTGTTTGCACATTTATTTTACATGGTTTTTTTGACCTTATTATTGAACTTAATTTTAAATATAATATTATAGTGCTATGTTTATTTTTATTAATTATGGCTTTAAATGGCAGTTTTAAGATGATACATCTTTTAGATATGTCACCATTTAAAAATGTGAAAAAAACTTCTAATCATAACTAAACGCATTAGATTTCTTGACCATACATTGTAACAAAGAAAATAGTGTATATTTAGGGAGGGTGCTGATAAAGGATAGAAAAAAATTAATTTAGGAGTTTTTCAATAAGATAATATCATTTTTTTCCTTACTCACTTAACGCAAAATCGTTGTTTTGCTTGTTCGTAAGGTCGCCCTTATTATCTTTCACTAAAGTACTAATGTACTTGGGTAACACCGTGCCTGGCAGTTGCTTAAAAAATTTTCATTTTCTAATTGAAAATTCTCCTATTACACAAAAATTAGCGTTCCTATGGAATAAAATTTACGCTCATTCCTCGCTGATTTTATGCTATCTCACTATTTTCGTGCCATTGTCATTAGTGATATTTTTTTCTTTTTTGACTTTTTCAGCACTCTCATATTTAAGTGGTGCTAATTATTTTGTAATAGAGCAATTATATAATAATATTATAAAAATACTATTTTTTTTTATAATATTATTGAAATAATGTATAAAAAAGGTTATAATATTATTAGTAGTTTGGTCAATCTGTGACTAGATTGTTAATTGAATAGAAGGAGAGGACTTAACAGTGGTTGAAACTGTAAGCTGTGGTGGAGTTGTATTCCACAAAGGTAAAGTTCTTTTGCTCTACAAAAATCAATGTAATCGTTATTCTGGGTGGGTAATGCCACGTGGTACTATGGAGGATAACGAATCTATGGAAGAAACAGCTTTAAGGGAACTTAAGGAGGAGGCAGGCGTTTCTGGAAAGATAATAAAGTACCTTGACAAAACAGAATATAGTTTTAAAGGTAATGACGAAATCATTAATAAAACAGTTCACTGGTTTTTAATGACAACCGATTCTTTTTACTGTAAACCTCAAGCCGAGGAGTTCTTTACTGATGCTGGCTTTTATAAGCAACATGAGGCATATTATTTGTTGAAATTTCATGATGAAAAACAAATTATGAAATTAGCTTATAGAGAGTACAACGATTTTAGACGAAAAAAAGAATTTACACAAAAAAAGTTATTTAAGAAAGACTTTCGTAAACTTTAATAGGGAGTTTTTCTAGGACAATAGAGTATATTGTCTTAAGGTTATAAATATAATAAATTAAAACATTAGACTTTAGGAGGTTTTTATGAAAATTAATTCTGTTAACTTAGACAAAGAAAAGTTAGAACAAATTAGACGTGACCTTGTAATTCAAGGTAAAGATTTATATGATGACAAGGAAAGATTTTATAAACTTGCTTTTTTTACTGTTGGTTTAATTTCTCTTTCGTTGTTAATCTTACTTATTGTTATAGCAACAAAGAAAAGTAATTCTTGTTGTGATTGTGATGACTTTGATGATTTTGACGATTATGACTATGATTATTACGAATTATCAGACTTAGATGATGATTATGCTAGTGAAGAAGATTTTGCTTAATATATTGCAAATATTTTAGTTTTATAAAAAAGACGTAAATAAAATTCATTTTGAATTTTATTTACGTCTTTTTTAGTGGTCTAAATTTTTTGATAAAGTAAACAAAATATTCTTTGTTGCTCTTTGCAAATCTGACAACAAAGCATTATTATTGTCTAAGGATTTTGTGTAAGAGTACAAATTTGTTTTTTCATTCATAGGGAAGGGGTAGTTTAAATACAGGTCATAGCCATAATACAACATATTTTGTATGTTTGTAGTTGGGTTCATAGCTACAATACCATTATAGTTCCATTCTTCTCTTAAAATAGCCATTTGAAGCTCTGAATTGCTATTAAATAGTTGAGTGTCAGAAACTTTAAGAGCAGAGGTTTCACCACTTTTTACTGCCATTTCAAAAGGCTTAAGGTATATTTCTCTTAATGCTTGTTCATTTACTATTACATAGTTGTCGTCATAGTTTAATGGATAGTTGTCTATAAAAACAGTGGCATTGTTTGTGTTACTACCTTTAAGAATATTTGTTCCAAAACTTCCAGTTAAAAATGCATCTTCCGAAAAAGAGTTAAAGTAATTTTCGTCTAAAGGAGTTCTATGAATATTCAAATTTAAGCCATAAAAACCATTGTAGCCTAAAGATTTTGCTTCATTACTAATAGTTTTCCCATAATTATAGGCTAAAGAAGTGTTCCAAGTTTTACTAATACTTGAGTTTGAAGGATAAAAAGTCCCAGTTATATCAATACCTGTTATTATACCACTGTTAAAATCTGATGTTAATCCTTGAGAGTTGTTACCATAAACAGTTGTTGGTATACCAAGTCTATCAATTCCTTTTATCTCATAAAAACCAGTATCTACTATAGCACATAATTCTTCTAAAGTAAGTTGACTTATAAATGTGTCCCAAAGTTTATTTTCATAGTCTATATCTTTTAGGTCAGATAATAGGATTGTCTTATCATAGGTTATATTGTATTGTAAGGGCAAGATATCCTCTGATAAGTTATTAGAATATAGAAAATCATTAGATGATTTATTCTTTACTTTAAGGTAACTGTCATCTACGATGGTTTCTGGTATACTTCCATCTTGAGTTAATTCTTTATATTCAATAGTAGTATCTACAAAGGCACTTTGAGTATATTCATTTAAAACAATGCTATCGGATATATTTACACAACCTATAGTTGTTATTCTGTTATGTGAATCTCTATTAAGGGTTATGTTGTAGTCCCCAGCTTCGAGAACAAAAGATTTGCTGTTTTTATAATCATAAGATGCCATATCTTCTATATGGAAAGATAATGAAACAATTTCTTTTTCTCCGGGAGATAGCGTACTTGTTTTGCTAAATGCTAGTAAATTTGTACTTGCTTTTTCTATATTTCCTTGATATGGAGGAGAATAATATAATTGAACCACTTCTTTACCTGCATAATTGCCTTTGTTTGTAACTTCTATATCTATGTTTACGTTACCGTATATATCTTTTTCATAAGTTTTAAGTTCTTGGCTAAAGGTTGTATAGCTTTTACCATATCCAAAGGGATATGTAACAATATTATTATAGTCAAAGCTAGCATCTGTTGTGTATCTTGTTTCAAAGTACTTATAACCTACGTAAATACCTTCATTATAGTTTTGATAAGTTATGTTATCGGCAGTTTTTGAAGTAGTAAAGTTTAATGTATCATATAAAACAATATCGGTAAGTCTGCCAGATGGATTTATATCGCCTTTTAATATTTTGCTTAGTGCAATTCCTCCTTCTTCTCCGAGATAGTCCATATATAATATTGCATCAATATTTGTATAGTCTTTCAAAAAGTTTAGTTCAAGGGGTGCTGAAGAATTAATAACTAAAATAACTTGAGTAAAGTTTTCAGTTATGTAGTCAAGTAAATTTTTTTCTTCTTCCGTTAAATTTAGGGTTTCCACATCAATAGGGCTATCTGTTTGCAATTCTCTCCCTAAGACTAAAAGTGCAGTATCGGAAAAAATTTGTGCTTTTTCATTTAGGGTTGTGCCATCTATATTAATGGTTTTGTCATTAAATGATGATATAGGTAATTCTTTATAAGTTTCGATTTTTGCTACTGGTTTTTTGTCCATAGGTTCTGTACTTAAGCTGTTATTAAAATTATAGTTAAGGTAAAGATTTTTTATATCTTTATTTATATTAAAGCCATTTTTTATTAGGGCTTCTTCTATAGTAAGTAGTGTTTCTTGGTTTTTATTTGCGTAATTTCCCATATATGAATAAGTGTAGCTTTTTACACCAAATAAATTTATATTATTAATGGTTTCAATATTTTTGTATACTGAATTATTTGTAGTAAGGGGCAATATATTATTATCATTTTTTAGTAGAACTATACTTTCTTCTGCAATTCTCTGTGAAATCTCTATAGCTTGAGTTTTAGCTAAATTTTGTTCATGGTTTAAGGTTTTGTTTGTAATAAGAAATTTTCCAAAATTTGTAGCTACGAAAGAAAAATAAATTATACTAAGAAATAGTAATAAGAACATTAAAATAAAAAGTGTTTTTATTATTTTTTTAAGTACTGTTTTTAGTGTTATTTTTTTACTAACATTAAGTTCTGTTTCTTCATTTATATTGTTATCTTCAATGATGTAATAGTTTTCCATAATATTCCTTTATTTTTAAAAAAGTTTTAAATTTTGCTTAAGTTTTTTTAAAAGCTGTCGATAATATAATTATAACATAAAAATATAAAAATAGGGTAAAAATGTATTTATTGATAAAAGGCTTGTTGATTTTCTTCAAGCCTTTATTCTATGGCATAATTGCATTTTGAAATGATGCCACTTCCAAAAATAAGGGACAATTTGAAAATAAAATTTCAATTTGTCCCTTATTTTTATTTAAGATTGTTTTTCAAATTATCTAATTTATCCTTTGAAAGAGTAAGTAAATTTCTATAATCTTCATTTGATAAATTAAACTGGCTTGGATCATTTGTTAAAACTCGTTCTGCTAATAAACTTTTTTTCTCGCACAACTCGATAATTTTTTCTTCGATGGTATCTCGTGTTATAAAGTTAAAAACTTGTATAACTTTTTTCTGTCCATAGCGATGGGCTCTATCTGTTGCTTGTTGCATAACCGAAGGATTCCACCAAGGTTCTATATGAACAACAACATCGGCACCTGTTAAGTTTAAGCCAGTACCACCTGCGTGAAGTGATACAAGGAAAAAGTCACGTTCACCTTGATTGAACTGTCTTGATTGTTCAAAACGCTCTTGTTGTTTTGTTTTACCGTCAAGATAAAAGAAAGTAAAGCCTTTTTCTTCAAGTTTTGGAATGACTAGTTGCAACATTGATGTAAACTGCGAAAATACAAGTCCACGACTTCCATTATCTTTTACTTGAGTTAGTAAATCAATTAGTGCATTAATTTTTCCACTTTCAATTTCTTCAATTTCATCAATATTTATATTATTAAGTTCTGCATATTCATAAGAGTCTTTTAAATATAAATCTTTTTTAGTATCGGCTCTTTTTGTATAAATAAGGTTAGGTGAGTTGCAAATTTGACGAAGTCTTGTAATTCTTGCTAATAAATTTTTATTATTTGACATTTCGTTTCGTTTTTCTTCTACTAAAGCTTCTGTAAATTCTTCCAAGTTTTTAGCTTGTTCTTTTCTACTTTGCAGTTCTTCAACTTCTTGTTCTAGATTATCTATTATACCAATATGAGTTGCATAATAGATTTTATTTTGAGTTTTACTCATATCACAATATATGTTTTGCTCTATTTTGTCTGGCAAATCTTTTAAAACCTCTTTTTTTAGTCTTCTTAAAATAAAAGGTGATATTTGTCGTCGTAATAGTGTCGATATTGTTTCGTTTTCTTCTTGGATAGGTGTTATATATCTTTTCTTGAAATTTGTAAAGCTATATAAATAAGATGGTAGTACAAAATCAAATAGACTCCATAGTTCTTTTAAAGAATTTTCAATAGGAGTACCTGTTAGTGCAAAAGTAACACTTCTGTTTATTTTACGTATGGCTTGAGCTGTTTGAATGTCATAGTTTTTTATAAACTGAGCTTCATCTGCTATGAGTAAGTCAAACTGTACATCTTTATATAACTTTATATCTCTACGTAAAATATCGTAAGTTGTAATATAAACGTTACTATTTTCTTGTAGTTGTTCAGGTCGAAGATTTTTTGTGCCATTAATAAGTGTAACTTTTAGATTTGAAGAAAACTTATAAATTTCATTTTCCCAGTTATATATTAAGCTTGCTGGTACTACTATTAGTGCTTTTACGTTTTCTATTACAGATAGTAAACAAATGGTTTGTATAGTTTTACCAAGACCCATATCATCGGCTAAAATTCCACCTAAATTATTATCATATAAAGTTTTTAACCATGCAAAGCCTTCTCTTTGATAATCACGTAGTTCTGCTTTAATATGCGTTAAATTTACTTCTTTTGCATAAGCTTTATAGTTTTTTATATGATTTAAAATATTTAAAAACTCATCATCGTAGTTAGCGTCTAATCCTTCTAAATATATACCTCTAAAAAGGGGTAAATTTATAATATTATTTTCTGTAAAAGTCAAATCTTCTTCAACTGTATATAGAAATGTGAATATTTCCTTTACTACTTCGTGTTCTAGGTCTAAAAATAAATCATTTTTAAGTCTATGAAATTTTTTATTAGTTTTAAAACTTTCAAGTATTGATTTGATTTCATCAGGTTCAAAATCTTCTGAAACAACACCAACATCAATTAATTTTACTTTGTAAAATTCACCAGAACTCATTTTAAAGTCAATTTTTGGCTTTGGATATTTTATAGAGTTCATATAATTTTTTATTTCATTTGATATAAAAACTTCTGTAATGGTTTTTAATGTGTTAACACCTTGTAATAAAAAGAAAAAAATATTTTCTGAGTCTTTTAAACGAAAGCTTATTTTTTCTACTTCAAATAAGGTTTCTTTTTCTAATAAAGTTTCTCTTTCTATATCTTTTGATCTTAAAAAATGATACTTTCTAAATTCAGATTTTATTTCACTTTCCTTTAGTCTGTCACGAAAACCTTTTTCACGTGAGTACATTATTTTAAGTATTGCGTTAATATTACCTTTATCTACATCTAAGTATATACTTGTTTTCGGCTGTAATAAGTCCACAGAGTCGAGTTCAATAGGGTTAGATACGAGATTATATTTCTTTAATGAGGGGTAAATATAAGATAAAAAATCATCAAGCTCGCTTAATGCATAGTTTATTTCCGATGTTTTTAAAATACGCATAGTGCTATACATAGCTGAAAGCAATTCGCCTGCTTTTTTTTGTACTTTAAATATTTTATTATCAATTAAAATATAAGTGTTGTCTATTCCTACAATAGTACGAAAGTTCTTGTCCGGTCTTAAAATTTTAGATTCAACGCTTTGTACTAAAACTTCGAACTGTACTGGTATTTCATCTTCTATACATATGCCTTGTGTATATGTATCTATATCACGTCCTGTATCGGACACAAAAATTTTTGTTTCTTTAAACAGGTCAAAAAAACGGTCAATATTAAACATCTTTAATGAAAGGCTTCTTTTTGTTTCTTGAGTGCCTTTTTTTAAGGTGTCTTCAAGCTCGCTATGGATTAAATCCACATATTTATTTGCTATTTTAGAAAAAGATTTTTCAGTGTGGCGAAACTCAAGCTTTGCACCGTATACATAATATTCGTTTTCTTGTATTAGGCGTAAAAATTCAACTAAGTCTTTAATGACATAGTTTTGTTTTCTGCCTACTTTAAACATTATCTCTTTCGAGGAGAAATTTATATATGGAAAAATTTTAATTTTTTCTTCATCTATTGTTATTGAGTCTGTAAAGTTATTTTTAAAAGTATCGCTTAAAACTTTTTTTGCATTTTGGATTTGCACACTTTTTAAACCTGATGTTTCATTTTTTACAAAATTCATCATAGCACAAACAAAATGGCGACAACCACTTTCTCCACAACTACAGTTGTCAAAAGTTAAATTACCTCTCATATCTGTTTTAAGTTTCACAAAATATTTTTTTTCATCGAAATCCAAAATGGTTATATCATATTGTTTAAGCTTTTTGTCTGTTGGTTCGTTTTCTTCCATCGTTTCTATGGTATCAAGTGTTCCGAAATTTTCAAATATTTCTAAACCCTTGTTATATTCATCTACGGAGTTTGAAAGAATTTTTATAAAGTCTATGGAAAAGTTTGCTTGCATATAAGATCCCTCCAGTAGCAACATTTTTACTCTCATAATACTTTGGTAACTTTACTAACCTTTAAAACGCTGTTTTTATTCAATTATACATATTGCTTGAGCTATTTCTTTACTATGGCTAATAGAAATATGGATATGGTTTCCATCTATAGTTTTTAATGAATCTAAGATTTTTGGTGTTATTTTTATGAATGGTTTGTTTTTTTCATCACGTAGCACTTCAATCTCATTTGGTAATATATTCACAAAGCCTGTTCCTAAAGCTTTGACAAAAGCTTCTTTTGCTGCGAAATTACCACTATAGCTTTGAGCATTTTTACTTTTTAAAAGTTGTAACTCATCTACAGAGTATATTTTTTTTAAAAAATATATATTGTCAATAGATTTTTCTATTCGTTTTATTTCTATTATGTCTATGCCAAGACCTTTTATTTTTTTTTCTAATTTGTTATCCATAAATCCATTATACACTATATAGCCTCTATTGTCTACACCTTGCCATTTGTTGATTTAAACAGTTTTCTCGTGTGTTAAAAAAATTTTTAAGTTTATACTTAAGTATTTTATTTAAATGACGATATAAATGATAATTAGTACTATATAGTATATAATACTAATAGATATTTATATCTATATAACAAATAATATTTTTTATAGCTTTTAAATATATAATTTTTTAGATATAAATTTAGTCACTTTTGTTGTATAACAACTTGATATTTTAAAAAATAAAGATATTTTAGGAAAAGTTGTTTATCACAAGGAGGTGTGATTATGGATTATGAAAAAATTGTTCTTTTTTTAGGTGGTGAAATAAATATTCCTTGGAGCCAGCTATTTAACATTTTTCTAATAGGGTTTTCTATTTTTTTATATATAAATTTATATGAACACCCTTTTAGGCACAAAAATCCATTTCGGTATTTTTACATTGAAGATGAAACAAAAAGTAATGCACTTAAAATGTTTATGAAAATAATAATTACATTTGTAATATTAATGTTTATTATATTTAATAGTTCTTTTTTAATAGGTGTGTTAGGGTTTGTTGTTGTAGAAAAACCACCTATTTTTATTTTAAGTTCCATTGTTTTAATCGTTGTTTATATGATATTATTCTTATTAGATAGTTACGAAAATTTTTATGATGAAATTATTGTTGATGATAAAAAATAATTTTTGATAAAGCTATAATCGTGAAAATTTAATCTATTGACTATAATGGTTGCATTATAGTCTTTTTTTATAAAAAAAACTATAAAAAATTATAGTTTTTTTGTTTAGTTAGGTTTTAATGCTGGTATATCTTCCTCTAGTATGTGTAGAACTAGCCATTTTTTTAGAAATACGATTAGTTCTTCTCTATGTTTTGTATCAACGGAAGATTCTTGTTCTAATGTTTTATATATTTTTTTTACAAATGCTTCGTGTTCCATTTTATGACTTTTATATTGTTCTGGATTAAATTCGTATATTAAATCTTCTTCTGTGGAAAAATGTTCACTTGTGTAATCAATAAGGATATTTAAAAAGGTCAAAAATATGTCCTTTGATGCTACTTGTGCAAAATGCGTTCCTAGTGTGTTTATAATTTCAAAAAGTTCCTGATGATGTCTATCTATAAGTTCTATACCTACAGCATACTCATCTTTCCATGGTATTACTTCTGTAAAGTCAATATTATATTTGTCAAAAGAGTTATCCATATCTTTCTCCTAATTAGCAGATTTGTGGTTCTTATTTGTTTATATTAAGTTGGAATATTTTAAACTTATCTAAAATAAAAATTTATCTTCTCCTTGGAGTTTTCTGATTTCTTTGTTTATGTGGTTATAGTATGAACTATTTGTTTCGTGAATTTCTGTAGCAATAGGTATGAATGCATCTTGCTCTAAAGATAATTCATCATCGAATACAATGAATGTATTGCTTTTATTAAGTATGTTAGATAAAAATAAAAGGTATGGCAGTATTAAGTTATACAAAAATAAACAAAAATATTCTAAATTTGTACCTGGTAGCATATTAAGTGGTGCTACATATAGTGGTATAGAAGTTAATATAATAAGTTTACTTGTTATAGTAATATGATATTTTTTATCCGATTCTTTCATAGTATCTATTTTTTTTAGTTTAAATGGCATTTTTTTTGTTCTTAATAAATATATTCCAAATATTAAATTTAATGTGGCTATAATATATAAAAGAGTGTTAATAATATAACTGCTTTCATCATAAATGCGTAAAGCTGTTACATTGTTATTTTTTGATAAAGTAAGCAATGTAGACAATGTTAGTAAGGCGATAATACCAAGTATTATATCGTGAACATATTTTAAAAAACCTTTATTTTTATTTTTGAAAAAGGTTATAGAAACAAATATAAAAACAAGTTGCATTATATATGTAGTCAAAAAGTCAAATCCAAAATAAAAATTTAATGGATATAAAGTGTCTGTTATAGCTTGTAAAAGGATAAAGAACAGGGGTATCACACTACAAACAATACCATAAATTAACATTTGTGTCCTCCCTTTTTATAACAATAAATACTTTTAGATTTTATATTATCATACCAATTATAAGGCAAAAATATGTTGTAGTCAAGTTTATTTGTAATTTTACATTGAAAAATTTATTTTATATTGATATGCATAAAAAATATGGTATACTATATTTAGTATAATACTTTTTTTAGCACTTTTTGAGTAAAATTACTTAAAACTTAGAATTAAATTTATGATTAGCAAAGGAGATTTTATGAAGAATATTGATAATATGTTAAATATCATTGAAAGCCGTAGAAAAAGTTATGTAGGTGATTTTCATACGAAAACTGTTAATGATAACTACAAAATATTAAAGGGTGTTGATGATGAAATACTTGAAAATATTTTAGCTGAAAATGAAAGACAAAACAATAATATTGAACTTATTGCCTCAGAAAACTTTGTTTCTGAAGCAGTGCTGCTTACGATGGGTTCTATTTTAACTAATAAATATGCAGAAGGATATCCTAATAAAAGATATTATGGTGGTTGTGAAGAAGTTGACAAAATCGAACAATTAGCTATTGATAGAGCTAAAAAACTTTTTGGTGCTGATCACGCTAATGTTCAACCACACTGTGGCTCATCTGCCAATTTTGCTGTTTACAGTGCAGTTTTATCACCTTTTGACTGTGTTTTGGCTATGGATTTAAATCACGGTGGACACTTAACACATGGTAGTAAAGTTAATTTTTCAGGAGGTACTTATAACTTTGTGCATTATGGCGTTGAAGAAGGTAGTGAGTTGCTCAATTATGACAAAATACTTTTTTTAGCTAAAGAGCATAAGCCAAAACTTATTGTTGCAGGTGCTTCAAATTACTCTCAAAAAATTGACTTTGAAAAAATAGGAAATATCGCAAAGGAAGTTGGAGCTTATTTTTTAGTTGATATGGCACATATAGCTGGGCTTGTTGCTACAGGTTTACACCCTAGTCCTGTACCTTATGCAGACTTTGTAACTTCAACTACTCATAAAACTTTACGTGGACCTCGTGGTGGTTTAATATTATGTAAAGAAGAATATAGAGAAAAGATAGATAAAGCTATTTTTCCCGGTACACAAGGTGGCCCTTTAATTCATGTTATAGCTAGTAAGGCTGTGGCTTTTGGTGAGGCTTTAAAACCAGAATTTAAAGAGTATCAACAAAAAATATTAACAAATGCTAAGTGTCTTGCGAATGAGCTTAAAAAAAGAGGTTTTAATATAGTTTCTGGCGGTACTGAAAACCACTTATTAACTATTAAGTTAGACAATAAAAATGTTACAGGTAAGGAACTTGAGAAAAATCTTGATGCTTGTCATATTACTGTAAATAAAAATACTATTCCCTTTGACAAAAAAAGTCCTTTTGTTACTTCTGGCATACGAATTGGTACACCTGCTGTAACAACTAGAGGTTTTGGCGAAAAAGAAATGGAAGAAATAGCTGAATGTATATATCTTGTTGTAGAAGATTTTCAAAATAATCAAGAAAAAGTGCGTGGTATTGTTTCTGACATTACTTCAAGATATCCTTTATATTAATAGGATTTTTAAAAAGTAACAAATAATTTTTAAAAATAAGTATATATTTATTAATTATTATAGTAAAAGGGAATAATTATATTAAAAAATTCTACATATTTTTATCATTAATTTTTCTCTTGGTATTTAATTTACAGTAAAAATATGTTAGAATATAAATATAAAAATTTTGGTAAGGAGAAAAGTTATGCGTAAAAAAATTGTTGCAGGTAATTGGAAAATGAATAATACTGTTAGCGAGTCTTTAGAGCTTGTTAAGTTACTTAAAGATAAAGTAAATAGTAGTGAGGTTGATGTTGTTTTTTGTGTTCCTGCTATTAACTTACTTACTGTTAAAGAAGCCTTAAAAGGTACAAATATAGAAGTTGGGGCACAAAATATACACTGGGAAAAAAGTGGTGCATATACTGGAGAAATTTCTGCAAATATGTTAAAAGAGGCAGGCATAAAATACGTTGTTTTAGGACATTCTGAAAGACGTGAATATTTTGCTGAAACTAATGAAAATGTAAACAAAAAAATCCATAGTGCTTTAGAATACGATTTAGTTCCTATTTTATGTGTTGGCGAAACTTTAGAACAACGTGAACAAGGTATAACTATGGAACTTGTTAGACTTCAAACTAAAGTCGCTTTTGGTGGTTTGTCAAGTGAACAAGCTAAAAAAGTTGTTATAGCTTATGAGCCTATTTGGGCTATTGGTACAGGAAAGACTGCTACTAGTGAACAAGCTGAAGAAGTTTGTAGAGGTATACGCGAAGTTGTTAAAGAACTTTATGATGAAAATGTTTCTGAAGTTGTTCGTATTCAATACGGAGGTTCTGTAAATGGTGCTAATTCTAATGAACTTTTCAATATGCCTAATATTGATGGTGGTTTAGTAGGTGGTGCTAGCTTAAAGGCTGAGTTTGAACAAGTTGTTAACTATAAATAAGGAATAGGTATATTATGAAAAAAACTACTTTATTACTTGTTTTAGACGGTTATGGCTTAAACGATGAACTTAATGGGAATGCTATAAAGCAAGCAAAAACTCCTGTTATGGATAAAATTTTAAAAGACTATCCTAATTCTATAGGTCAAGCATCAGGCTTAAATGTTGGTTTGCCAGATGGACAAATGGGAAATTCAGAAGTTGGACACTTAAATATCGGTGCAGGTCGTGTTGTATATCAAGAACTTACAAGAATATCTAAATCTATTTCAGATGGTGACTTTTTTAAGGAAGAAACCTTGTTAAAAGCTATTGATAACGTTAAGAAAAATAATAGTGATTTACATTTATTCGGTCTTTTATCAGATGGTGGTGTTCATTCACATATTGAGCATTTATATGGCATACTTGAACTAGCTAAAAAAGAAGGTTTAAAAAATGTTTATATTCACCCTTTTTTAGATGGGCGTGATACTCCTCCTACTTCTGGACAAGGTTTTTTAGTTGAACTTACTGAAAAAATTAAGGAAATAGGTGTTGGAGAAATCGCAAGTATACATGGTAGATATTATGCTATGGATCGTGACAATCGTTGGGATAGAGTTGAGAAGGCATATAGCACTTTAGTTTATGGCGAAGGTGAAAGTGCAAATTCTGCTGAGGAATATATTTCTCGTTCATATTCACGTGATTTGCAAGATGAGTTCGTTATACCTTGTAATATTGTAAAAGATGGTAAACCTGTTGCTACTATTAAAAATAAAGATTCAGTTATTTTCTTTAACTTTAGACCAGATAGAGCACGTGAAATTAGTCGTTGTTTTTGTCAAGAAAATTTTGATGGATTTGAACGTAAAACAGGTCGTTTAGATGTTACTTTTGTTTGTTTTACTGACTATGATAAAGCTTTAGAAAATAAAATCGTTGTTTTTAAAAATGATAAGCTTGAAAATACTTTTGGTGAATATATTTCATCAAAAGGCTTAAAGCAACTTAGAATTGCTGAAACTGAAAAATATGCTCATGTTACTTTCTTCTTTAACGGTGGAGTTGAAAAGCCTTATGAAAATGAAGATAGGGTTTTAATTAAATCACCTGAAGTTGCAACATATGATATGCAACCTGAAATGAGTGTATATGAAGTGACTAAAAACCTTTGTGAAAGAATTAAGTCTAAAGAATATGATACAATAATTTGCAACTTTGCAAATGCTGATATGGTTGGGCATACTGGTTCTATTGAGGCTGCTATTAAGGCTATAGAGGCTGTAGATAAATCTTTAGAGGATACTTTAGAAGCTATTTTAGAAGTTGATGGTCAAATGTTTATTTGTGCTGACCATGGTAATGCAGACAAAATGATAGATGAGGTGACAGGTGAAGTTTTCACTGCTCACTCTACTAACCCTGTACCGTTTATCCTTGTTAATGCAAAAGATGTTACTGGTCTTAAAGATGGTAGTCTTTGTGATATTACACCTACTTTACTTGACCTTATGGGCTTACCTATACCTACAGAAATGACAGGTAAATCTTTAGCTATAAAAGGCTAATACTTAATGTTTATGTGTAGATTATATCTACTTATAATAAATAAATTAACTAAATTTAATTTGAGAGGAGTTTTTTGTAAATGAAAGGCTATGTTGAAATTTTAGATGTTTTTGCAAGAGAGATTATGGATTCTCGTGGAAATCCTACTGTAGAAGTTGAGGTTATCGTTGAAGGTAATGATGGTAATCAATATTTAGGTCGTGCAGCTGTTCCTTCTGGTGCATCTACTGGTGAATTTGAAGCTGTTGAACTTCGTGATGGCGGTAGCCGTTACTTAGGTAGAGGTGTTCAAAAAGCTGTTGAAAACGTTAATGATATAATTGCAGAAGAATTAGTTGGTATGAATGCTATCGATCAAGTTTCTATTGATCAAGCTATGATCGAACTTGATGGTACTCCAAATAAAGCTAAGCTTGGTGCTAATGCTATTTTAGCTGTTTCTATGGCTGTAGCAAAAGCTGCTGCTGAAGCTTTACAACTTCCTTTATATCAATATATCGGTGGTTTTAATGCTAAAACTTTACCTGTTCCTATGATGAACATCTTAAATGGTGGTGCTCATGCAGATAACACTGTAGATTTCCAAGAATTTATGGTTATGCCTGTTGGTGCTAACTCTTTTGCTGAAGCTTTATCTATGTGTGCTGAGATTTATCATAACTTAAAATCAGTTTTACACAGTAAAGGCTTAGCTACTGCTGTTGGTGATGAGGGTGGTTTTGCTCCTGACTTAGCTTCTCCTGATGAAGTTATTGATATCATTAAAGAAGCTGTTGAAAAAGCTGGTTACAAATTTGGTGAAGATATTAAAATCGCTATGGACGTTGCTGCTTCTGAACTTTTCAATGATGATGACAACTTATATCACTTTGAAGGTGAAAGCAAAATGAGAGGCGAAAAAATCACTCGTACTGCTGAAGAAATGGTTGAATACTACGCTGCTCTTTGTGAAAAATACCCAATCATATCTATTGAAGATGGTTTAGATGAAAATGACTGGGAAGGTTGGAAACTTTTAACTGAAAGACTTGGTGGTAAAGTTCAACTTGTTGGTGATGACCTTTTCGTTACTAATACTGAAAGATTACAAAAAGGTATTGATCTTGGCGTAGCTAACTCAATCTTAATTAAAGTTAACCAAATTGGTACTTTAACTGAAACTTTAAATGCTATTCAATTAGCTAATAGAAATGGTATGACTGCTGTTGTTTCTCACCGTTCTGGTGAAACAGAAGACGTTACTATAGCTGATATTGCTGTAGCTTTAAATGCTGGTCAAATTAAAACAGGTGCGCCTGCTAGAACTGACCGTGTTGCTAAATACAACCAATTACTTAGAATTGAAGAAGAACTTGGTGAAGTTGCTGAATATCCAGGTCTTTCTGCTTGGTTTAACTTAAAATAATTTAAGTGCTAAAAGCTAAAATATTTGTTATCTTAATTTTTTTGATGACTATGTTTTAGCTTTTTTTATTTGGGGATATTTAAAAAATCATATTATTGTTCTTGGTTTGGTGTTTTGGCAACTTATAAGTTATGATTTAATTTAAGTAATAGTACTTAGGTTATATTGTAATTAAAATTTTTTTATGATATAATTTAGTGAAGAAAAATATGGAAAAGTGAGAATTTTATGAAAAAATTATTTATACCAATGATGATTACTTTAGTGGGATTACTTGTTTCATGTAGCAACGAAGTGGCAAGTAACGAAGAAATAATAGAAACAACAGCAGAGGGTACTGAAACAGAAAACATATCAACAGAAGAAACAGAAACAGTAGAAAATATGGATAACTTGTTGGTGGAAGAAATATCTGACATAAATTATAATATAGTTAACGATTTTGAAGGTGTATATAAAATAGAAGGTGAAGATGCACATGTAGGACTTATGGATTCTAATGGGAATATTATTTATGAGCCTATATATATGGACATTAACTATAGTGACGGAGTTGCAACGGTAAGAGATGACAATGGAACGGAAGACGGTTTAGACGATTTTTATTATTATATGGATTTAGAAGGTAATGTACTTTTTGATGAAATAAATGGTAATAAAATATATTCAGGTTATTTATTTAATAATGGTTACGTTTCTATTGAAGCTTTTAATACAGCAAGCGTTGATGCAAAAAATTATCTTGTTGATAAAGAGGGAAACATTGTGCTTTCTACAGATATGAATACTTTTATAACAGAGGTTGAGGATAATATTTACTCTATTTCTGAATCTCGTTATTTTCCTTTTGACGGAGAATATTCTTTATATAGTATTGAAGGTGATGTTGTAAGTGCAGATGTTTTAGAAAATTCAGAAAATTATGATAATGATAATATATTTAGTTTTGATGGTTTAGATCTTATACTAGATAGGGAAAGTATGCTTTGTGCTATATATAGGGAAACTGTGGGTGATGCTATAACTGAATATAATTTATCTGTATTTGACATAAGTAAAGTGGGTGAAAATTATTATGTTAATAGATTAAATGGAGATTATTTTGAGTTTGTTATTATAGACATAATGGGTAATGCTGTTTCAAATATATCGGAAAATTATTCAGGTTATGTTGTAAGTGTATATAATGATTATATTATACTTAATTCTAATAGTGGAGATAAGACTATTATTTTAGATTCAAATGGTAATGAGATTGAAAGAACAGAGTTTAACTATATTTATAAGGATTCCGAAGGTTTTATAACATACAATAAAAATGATAAATTGGGATATCTTGATGAAAATCTAAATGAGGTTTTACCTGCTGAGTATGTATATCTAGGTGATGTATATGAGAATAATGCTTTAGCTATAAAAGATGGTATGTTATATAAAATAACAGTGAAATAGTTTTTAAATTTTTATAAATCAATAAATAAATTAATGACTTTAATAACTTAGTTAATCTATGTTGCTAAAGTTTTTTTTGTTTAAACAAAGAAACTGAAGATAAAAGGCTTGTAAAAAAGGAATAAAGGGTATATACTTCTTAGTTAAGATAATAAATTATTTACTACACATATGGCAACGTTGCAAAATTCAAGGAATGGCACATTGCAAAATAAAAAATCAAATTTTCATACTTTTGACAAACGCCTGAAATAGCAAAAGACGCCATTTCCACAGTTTTGTCAAAAGTCGCAAAGCCGTTGTTTTGTAAAGAACCCAACGAACAAGGGCGACGAAGTCGTTTTCACGTAGTGAAAATTCCGATATGAAAATGGATTTTTCTATATTTTGCAATGAAGCCATATAAAATGAAAATGAGGTGATTTTATGAGAGATACTTGGAGTAGTAGAAGTGGATTTCTTTTGTCAGCTATTGGGGCTGCTATTGGACTTGGTAACCTTTGGCGTTTTCCTTTTCAAGCATATAAAAATGGTGGGGGTGCTTTCTTTTTTCCATATTTCATAGCTTTAATTACTTGTGCAATACCACTTATGATTATGGAATATTCATATGGTAGGTTGCTTCGTGGTGGTTCTATAAAAGCTTTTGCTAAGTTGAATAAAAAATTTGAAGTAATAGGCTGGGTGCAAGTTATGGTGCCTGTAGTTGTTATGATGTTCTATAGTGCTATTATCTCTATTTCATTTATATTTATGATTGGTTCTTTAAGTTATGCTTTTGGAAATACATCTTTTTTAGATATGACTAATCCCGGTGAATTTATGACTATGGTTACAGGGAGTGCAAATAATGCTTTTGATTTTAAAAGCGGTATAAGTTTATATATGTTATGTGCCGTTGTCATCGTTTGGATATTTAATTGTACTATAGTTAAAAATGGAATTTCTTCAGGCATAGAAAAAGTTTCAAAAATATTTATACCTTTGTTGATGATTTTAATAATAGCTTTTATGGTTAAAGCTATTACTCTTGATGGGGCAGCTTTAGGATTAAATGCACTTTTTGAACCTGATTTTTCAAAGATACTTGACCCTAAAGTTTGGATATCTGCTTATTCTCAAGTTTTCTTTTCAACTACTCTTGCTGTTGGAGTTATGATAGCCTATGGTTCATATTTAAAAGATAATGATGATATTATTAATAATTCACTTATTACTGTTTTTTCAAATGCTTCCTTTGATATTATAGCCGGTATTACTGTATTTTCAACTTTAGGGTTTTTAGTTCAAAGTCAAGGTGTAGATTTTGAGTCTTTTGGTACAGGTGCAGGTGTCGCTTTTATAGCTTTTCCTATAGCTATTTCTACTATGTCAAGTAGTGTTTTTGTACAAGGAATTTTAGGTTTTTTATTTTTTCTATGTATGTTTATAGCTGGTATATCTTCAAGTATATCTATGGTGGAAGCCTTTAGTACTGCAGTTTTAGATAAGTTCAATATAGATAGAAAAAGGTTAGTTAAAATAGTGTCTATAGTTGGTTTTGTAGGTAGTGCTTTATTTTCAACTTATGCTGGGTTTAACATAATTTTAGATATTGTTGATTCATATGTTGCAAATTATATTATTGCAACTTTAGGACTTGTTGAAGTTATAGCTATAAGTTATATTTTTAAAACTGAAAAGCTTAGAGATGAGGCTAATAGAAGTTCTGATTTTAAGATAGGTATTTGGTGGGATATTTTACTAAAAGTTGTTACTCCTATTTTATTAGGTGTTACAGTTGTTTTAAATTTTATTACTGCTACGGCTAGTGTAACGAAAATGAGTGGTGCAGATTTTTGGGCGAACATCGTTTTTGGATACGGAGTTTTAGTACTAATGATTGGCGTTTCCATTATTTTTTATAAAAAACCTTGGAAAAAAGAACTTTAGGAGGTAGTTTATGAGTATATCGGCTTTGATTATGATGTTTGTTAGTGTTTTTACTATTGTTGGTGGGCTAATTGTTTGTTTAAGGGTTGCATTAAAAAATAGATGATTTTTGCTTATTGATTGTTTATTATAATTAAAAAAACTGTAACTAATAAAAATGGTTACAGTTTTTTTATAGTTTTGAAAGATTAAAATACATTATAGGTTTAATTTCATGTCATTTTCTTTTATATATCCTTTTTTTCGTAGTAATTCACTAAAAATCAATGTTAAGATAGCTGGGGCGATAAAATGCACTATAGCTATAGAAATATATGTGTGCATATTATAGCCCATTGCAGTTAAAGCTCCGAACTGCCCAACAAGTCCTGAAGTACCCATTCCTGAGCCTGTTGGGATATTTTCCATTTTGAATACTACTGTAGAAAGTGGTCCTGTTATTGCACTTGCTAATATCGGTGGTATCCATATACGAGGATTTTTCATTATATTTGGCATTTGCAACATACTTGTTCCTAAGCCTTGGGATAATAAGCCATTTAGTTTGTTTTCACGATAGCTTGCTACGGCAAAGCCTACCATTTGAGCACAACAACCAGCTACAGCTGCACCCCCTGCAAGACCACCTAGTTCAAGCATAATAGATAAAGCGGCACTCGATATAGGCAGAGTTAAAACTATACCCATTACAACTGAAACAATTATACCCATAGTAAAAGGCATAAGTTCAGTCGCCCACATAATAAGGTTTCCTATATATGTTGTAAAGCTGCTGATTACTGTGCCAATATATATTGCTATTATTACGCCTATAATTGTTGTTACAATAGGTGTTATAATTATATCTATAATTGTTTCTTTTGATATAAGCTTTCCTATTTCTGTAGCAATGAGGCATGCTATATATGCACCAGCAGGACCACCTAGTTCATTGCCTGCAAGTCCGACTGCAACGTTTGAAAATATAACAAGTGGTGGTGCTTGTAGAGAATATGCTATGGCTACACCTATACTTGCACCTGTTGCTTTTGCTGCATAGGCAGATATATCAACTAAAATAGGTATGTCTAGTTTTGTGCCAAATTCCTTTAAAATTAAGCTTATAATTAAACTTGCAAAAAGACCTTGTGCCATAAAGCCAAGTGCATCTATACCATATCGTTTGAAGCTTATTTCTACATTTTTTTTCTTTAAAAAATTTTTAACCCTAGTCATATTTATCTCCTTTGTAAAAAATAAAATAGTATAAACCATTATTGTAATGTCAAAAAAGAGATAAATAAAATGTGAGTTGCAATCTATTTTGGAGGGTGCTGATAAAGGATAGAAAAAAATATTACTGCACAAAAATTACGCTCGACTTAATGATTTGCTTTGCAAATCATCGTGCATGTCGCATAAATTAGCACTCGTTCCTCGCTGAT
>JBKECM010000113.1:0-12940 GCA_047974615.1 Lachnospirales bacterium | reverse complement strand
AGGAATTGATAATAAAAAAGAGTTTGTTGGCGAGCTAATCTCATATGAAAATGAAGTTATCAAATTAAAAACAGAAGAAAAAATATATGAATTTAATAAAGATGAAGTAGCTTTATGTAGACTTTATATAACTTTCTAGTAGGAGGATTTTTAAAATGGCAAATGAAAATAAAGATTTGATTAACGCTGTTAAATTTATTGTACGTGAAAAAAGCGTTACAACAGACTTTGTTTTTGAATCACTTGAAGCAGCACTTGACTCTGCTTATAAGAAAAATTATAAAACAAATAATAGTGCACAGGTACTTATTAACCGTGAAACAGGTGCGATTAACGTTTATGCTGATAAAGAAGTCGTTGAGGAAGTTTTTGATGAAAATACAGAGATTTCATTAGATGATGCTAAACTTAGTAATACAGAAATACAAATAGGTGATTTTTTATCCGTTGAAGTTACACCGAGTGACTTCGGTCGTATCGCAGCACAAACTGCAAAAAATGTTATGGTTCAAAGAATTAACGTTGCTGAACGTGAAGTTTTATTTGAAAAATATAAAGAGATGGAAAAAGAGATATACAACGCCATTGTTCAAAGACGTGACGAAAGAAATATCATTGTTACAATAAATGATATTGAAGCAAAATTGCCACCACAAGAACAAATTCCCGGCGAAAGATTTGAACGTAATGAAATGATACAAGTATATGTGACAGAAGTTAAAAACAATAAAAAAGGTCACGTTTTAACTGTATCAAGAGTTCATACAGAACTTGTTAGACGTTTGTTTGAACAAAATGTTGTAGAAATATATGACGGCGTTGTAGAAATTAAGTCTATTGCACGTGAAGCTGGTTCAAGAAGTAAAATAGCCGTTTATTCTAACAATCCAAATGTAGATGCTGTTGGTGCTTGTGTAGGTCAAAATGGTCTTCGTGTTAATGCTATTGTTAATGCTTTAAAAGGCGAAAAGGTTGATATCGTTAAATGGTATGAAGACCCTAGACTTTTTATTGCAGAAGCTTTAAGTCCATCAGAAGTTTTAGCTGTGGAAATAAACGAGGAAGAAAAAACTGCGAATGTTGTTGTACCTGATAATCAACTTTCTTTAGCTATCGGTAAAATGGGTCAAAATGCTAGACTTGCTGTTAGACTCACAAACTGGAAAATTGATATCAAAGGTAAAGCTAAAGCAGATGAAATAAACTTTGTTGCAGATGCTAGTTATAATTATAGAAATGATGCTTTTGGATATTATAATGAAGATGAATACTATGAAGATGAGTATTATGAAGACGAAGAATATTATGAAGACGAATTTTCTGATGAAGAATACTACGAAGATGAAAATTTTGATGATGAATATGTAGACGAAGAATTTTCTGATGATGACTTTGATGATGAAGAGTAGTTGGTGAGTTTATGAAAAAAATTCCTGAACGTAAATGTTGTGGCTGTCAAAGTATGAAAAACAAAAAAGACTTAATTCGTGTAGTTAAGAGTGACAGTGAATATTCAGTTGATTTAACGGGTAAGCAAAATGGTCGTGGAGCATATGTTTGCAACAATTTAAATTGTTTTGAACTTGCTCAAAAAAATCGAGGTTTTGAAAGATCCTTTAAAGGACCAATACCAAAAACAATTTATGAAAAATTAAAAGAAGATTTTTTCTCTTAATAAATGGTGAAATATGAATAGAAATGTAAGATCTATGCTTAGTTTAGCTAGAAGAGCTAATGCAATAAAAACAGGTGAGTTTGCAGTTTCTGAAACTATAGTTAAAAAAAGTGCAAAAATTGTTGTTGTTGCTAAAGACTCTGGTAATAATACTAAAAAAAAGTTTTCAAACAGTTGCCATTTTTATGGCGTTAAATTATATTCTTATTCTTTAAAAAGTGAAATTAGTAGCTCTATTGGGAAAAACAATGTTGCTGTATTTTCTATTGAAGATATTAATTTTGCAAACAGAATTGAAGAACTTATTTTAGCTGATGAAACTGATAAAGAAATATTAGACGATTATGATTATAGACAAACAAAAGCAGTAGTACATGAAGATGTAGAAAAAAAATCAAATGACGTGAAGTAGGAGCAAATATTCGGAGGTGTAGCTATTGAGTAAAGTTAGAATTCATCAATTTGCAAATGACAATGGACTAACAAGTAAAGAAGTCATTGAAAAATTGGAAAATCTTGGGGTTTCTGGAAAAAAAGCACAAAGAGGACTTGATAATAAAGAAGTTGGATTACTTGAAAATGCTTTTAATAAAGGAAAATCTAATGGTTCTAATATAGCAAATAATGTAACTAATAAAAATATTGAGAAAAATAGAGTAGAAAATAGAGTGGAAAATAGAGTAGAAAATAAACCTCAAATTAGCGAAGCTAAAGAGCAAAGTTCAAATGTAAAAACAACTAGCTCTAATGAAGGTGAAATAAAACCTTATAATAATAGTAATAATAATAGTAATAATAATAGTCAAAGACCAGAAGGTCAAAGACAATATAATAATAATGGCCAAAGACCAGAAGGTCAAAGACCAGAAGGTCAAAGACAATATAATAATAATAATAATAATAATAATAATGGCCAAAGACCAGAAGGACAAAGACCATATAACAATAATGGCCCAAGACCAGAAGGACAAAGACCATATAACAATAATGGCCCAAGACCAGAAGGACAAAGACCATATAACAATAATGGCCAAAGACCAGAAGGACAAAGACCATATAACAATAATGGACAAAGACCATATAACAATAATGGCCAAAGACCAGAAGGACAAAGACAATATAATAATAATGGACCAAGACCAGAGGGTCAAAGACCATATAACAATAATGGCCAAAGACCATATAACAATAATGGACCAAGACCAGAGGGTCAAAGACCATATAACAATAATGGCCAAAGACCAGAGGGTCAAAGACCATATAACAATAATGGACCAAGACCAGAAGGACAAAGACCGTATAACAATAATGGGCCAAGACCAGAAGGCCAAAGACCGTATAACAATAATGGGCCAAGACCAGAAGGACAAAGACCATATAACAATAATGGCCCAAGACCAGAAGGCCAAAGACCGTATAACAATAATGGTCAAAGACCATATAATAACAATAGCAATGGCCAAAATGGATATAATAAAAACCGTGGAGGTTATGGTGGATTCAATAAAGATGGTGGATATGGCGGAAAAGATGACGACGAAGTTGTAAGACCAGCTCGTCAACAAAAAAGTGAAAGTAAGCCTGCTACAGCTGATAAACCAAAAACTGCTGAGAAAATCAACCGTAAAAATGAATCTCGTGAGAAATCTAAAAAGAAGGCAGAAAACAAAGAAGCAAGATGGGTTGACGAAATCAATATTATTTCAGATATTAAAAACAAGAAGAAGAAAGCTATAGAAGAAGTTAAAGAAGAAATCAAGTTAATTGAAGTTCCTGAGACTATTATTCTTAAAGATTTAGCTGAAAAACTTCATGTTGCACCTAAAGATATTGTACTTCGTTTATTTAAAAATGGCGTTATAGCTACAGTAAATCAAAGTTTAGAGTTTGATACTGCAGTTGAAATAGCAGAAAGCTACGATGTTTTAGTTGAAAAAGAAGTTGAAGTTGACATCTTAGAAAAAGCTATGCAAAGCGATATCGTTAATGAGTCTGAAGAAGATAAAGTTGAAAGACCACCAGTTGTTGTTGTAATGGGGCATGTTGACCATGGTAAAACTTCTTTACTTGACACAATTAAAAAATCTAATGTAACCGAAGGTGAGCATGGTGGTATCACACAACATATCGGTGCTTATACAGTTAAAGCAAAAGGAAAGAAAATTACTTTCTTAGATACACCGGGACATGAAGCCTTTACTGCTATGCGTTTACGTGGTGCACAAATCACTGATATAGCTGTTCTTGTAGTAGCTGCTGATGACGGTGTTATGCCTCAAACAATAGAAGCAATTTCCCATGCAAAAGCAGCTGATGTAGAAATTATTGTTGCTATAAATAAAATTGATAAGCCTGGTGCAAATCCTGAAAAAGTTAAACAAGAGTTAACTGAACATGGCATTGTAGTTGAAGAATGGGGCGGTACTACTATAGCTGTTCCTGTTTCTGCAAAAAGCGGTGAAGGTATAGATGATTTATTAGATATGATAAATTTAGCTGCTGAACTTAAGGACTTAAAAGCTTCTCCAAAAACAAATGCTCGTGGTGTTGTTATTGAGTCAACTCTTGAAAAAGGTCGTGGTGTTGTTGCAACGATTTTAGTACAAAGTGGTACATTAACAGTAGGTTCACCTATTGTCGCTGGTTCTTCTTATGGTAAAGTACGTACAATGACTAATGATAAAGGTGTAGAAATGAAAACTGCAACGCCTTCTATTCCTGTTAAAATTACAGGGTTAGCTACTGTTCCAAATGCAGGTGATTTATTCTATGTTGCACAAAGTGAAAAAGCTGCTAGACAACTTGCAGAAGAAATAAATGCACAAAGTCGTGTAAATATGATTCGTTCATCACAACAAAAAGTTTCTTTAGATAACTTATTTACACAAATTCAAGATGCAAGCGTTAAAGAGCTTAAGTTAATCGTTAAGGCTGATGTTCAAGGTTCTACAGAAGCTGTTAAAACTTCTTTAGAAAAGCTTTCTAATGATGAAATTAGAATTCGTGTTATACATGGTGGTGTTGGTGCTATAAACGAAAATGACGTTACTCTTGCAGCAGCTTCAAATGCAATTATTGTAGGTTTTAATGTTAGACCTGACGTTAATGCGAAGGCAGTAGCTGAAAGAGAAAAAGTTGATATGCGTTTATATTCTGTTATATATCACGCTATTGATGATATACTTCTTGCTATGCAAGGTATGTATGAGCCAGTTTATGAAGAAAAGGTTATTGGTGAAGTTGAAGTTCGTCAAATATTTAAGTCTTCAGCTACAGGTACTATTGCAGGTTCATATGTTACTGATGGTAAAATTTTACGTCGTGCTAGTGTTAGACTTAAGCGTGAAGGCGAAGTTGTATATGATGGTGGCGTAGAAAACTTAAAGAGATTTAAAGATGAGGTTAAAGAAGTTTTAAAAGGATTTGAATGTGGTATCGTATTACCTAAGTTTAATGACATTAAAGAAGGCGATATTTTCGAGGTTTATGAAATGGTTGAAGTTCCTCGTAAATAATGGTTATACTTCTAACTTTAAATTTATTAGAAATTATTTTAGTACAATTACTTAAATTATTCAAAGAAATTGCAACTAAATCTTAGTTGCAATTTCTTTAGTATGTAAGTAAAACGATGTGTAGTATATTAAATATATAAAAATAGTTAGGAGAATATATGGCAAAAAAAGGTAAAGAATCAGGTCAAAGTCGTTTAAATAGAATTAATGATGAAATTAAAAAAGAAGTAAGTCAAATTATAAACTATGAGGTTAAAGACCCAAGACTTGAAGAGTTTATAACTGTTGTTCGTGTTGAAACTACTAATGACCTTTATCACTGTAAAATATATATTAGTGTTTTTGGTGATGAAGAAAAAGTGAAAAAGGTTTTGGAAGGTCTTAGAAGTGCAAAAGGTTTTATTAAACGTGAAATTGCACGTAGAATTAACTTAAGACAGACCCCTGAACTTCAATTTTTACATGATAATTCTTTAGAGCACGCAATTAAAATAAATGCACTTATTAGTAAAATTTCAAAGGAACTAAAAGAAAATGAAAGCTTAGACGAAGTAGATGAGAACCTAGAATAACTTAAAAGTTAGAGGGAGTTAGTTATGATAGATGTTTTAAATCAAATATATAAAACACTGATGGAATATAAAGGAAAAAATATTATACTTGTTGGTCATAGCGATGTAGACCCTGATGCTATTGGCTCAACTTGTGCTATGTCTTGTTTTTTAAGTAAACTATCAATTGAACATAAGGTATTACTTGAAATTAATGAAGCTTATAATATTATGGATTACAAAAATTTTGTTTATATGGGTGATACTGAAAACTTAAAATGCGATTTATTTATTTCTATGGATTGTGGCGATAAAGGTCGTTTTTTTGAGCATAGTAGACTATTTAATGAGGCAACTTGTAAAATTAATATTGATCACCATAAAAGCAATGATAACTTTGGAGATATAAATTATTTAGACATAAATGGTAGTTCAACTTCAGAATTAGTTTATGATTTAATAAGTAACTATATAGAAATAGACAAGCAAATTGCAATTTTACTATATGCTGGTATTGTTTTTGATACGGGGGGATTTTTACATCAATCTACTACACCTAAAACTATGATGGTTGCTAGTAAATTATTAGAATGTGAAATTAATTTTAATGAAATATATTATTTTATTAACAAATATAGAAGCGAAAAAACTATTTCCGCTTTAAAAGTTTTAATAAATAATACTAATTTTATTTATGATAAAAAAGCAATTTATTCCACATTAACTATTGAAGATGTTGAAAAAGTTGGGGCTACTATGGAAGATACTGATGGCTTCGTAAATTTCTTATTTGATATTGAGAATGTTAAAGTTGCAATTTTTATTTATCAAAAAAATAGTGATACATTTAAGGTTTCTTTAAGAAGTAGAAATATTGATGTGTCTGCTATTGCTAGTGTTTTTGGTGGCGGTGGACATAAGCTTGCTTCTGGTTGTAAGATTAAAGGTGAAATCTCTGATATATTACCGAAAGTTTTAGAGGAAGTAGGCAAGCACATAGATGAGTAAAAGTTTTAATGGTGTTATTAATATTTTTAAAGAAAAAGGTTATACTAGCTTTGATGCTGTAGCTATTGTTCGTAAAACATTATCAAATATATGTGGATATAAAGTTAAAGTCGGTCATACTGGTACACTTGACCCGAATGCAGAAGGTGTTTTGCCTATATGCATAGGTCGTGGCACTAAGTTTGTTGATGAGATAATGAATTATGATAAAGTATACAAAGCGGAACTTTTTTTAGGCTTTGAAACTGATACATTGGACGTAACAGGTGAAAAAAAGTTTGAATCTAAAAAAATGCTTTCAAAGGAAGATATAACTAATTGCATTTTATCTTTTGTAGGCACGTATGCTCAAAAACCACCCATGTATAGTGCCATTAAAGTTAATGGGCAAAAAATGTATGATCTAGCAAGGCAAGGTAAAGAAGTTGATTTAAAGTCGCGTACAGTTACAATAAATAATATTGAGATTTTAGAAGTTGATGAAGTTTTAAATAAAGCAACTTTTATAGTTTATTGTAAAAAAGGTACATATATACGTTCTTTGTGTCGTGATATAGGCATAAAGCTCGGTACATATGGTACAATGGGCAACCTTTTGCGTATAGCTACTTCTTCTTTTAATATTGAAAACTCTGTTAAGGTTGATGAAATAAGAGAATGTAAAACTTTTGAAGATGTAGAAAAGTATATGATTAATATTGAAAATTTACTTAATACATATGAAAAAGTAACTATAAGTAATTCTGCTATTAAATTTATACAAAACGGAAATAAATTAAATGTAAAATTTTCAAAAGATAAAAAAAATTATGAAGATAATACTTTTTATAAACTTTTTACTTTTGATAAAGATGGAAATGAAAGATTTTTAGGTGTTTATACCTATATTGATGAATTTTTCGTTCCAAATATTTTATACGATATAGAGGTGTAAAAGTGCAAATTATTGAAAATGATTTTTCTATTCAAGAGGAATCTATTGTTTTTATTGGCAACTTTGATGGTGTTCATAGAGGTCATATGTCTTTAGTGAAAAGCGCTATAGAAATAAAAAAAGAAAATAAAAATCTTGTGACGGTTGCACTTTCTTTTTTTCCTCATTCTAAAGCTTATTTTCAAAACAAAAATTTTCAAACTATTTTTACTCTTGAAGAAAAGGCAATAGCCTTTAAAAGACTAGGTGTAGATTATTTAAAGATATGCAATTTCAATAAAGAAAATCAAAACTTGTTACCTTATGACTTTATTTCAAAATATATTGTACAACAACTTAAAGCAAAATATGTTGTTGTAGGTAGTGGATTTCTTTTTGGTAGGGATAGAGCAGGGAATATAGATGTTTTAATTGAGATATGTAAGTCCTTTAATATTAAAGTTATATCTGTTGCACATCTTCCGAGTGATAATGAAAATAAAATTAGTAGTAGTGATATACGTGAATTTATTTGCAGTGGAGATATAGAAAAAGCTAACAACCTATTAGGCGAGCCATATTTTGCATATGGTAAAGTAGTTTCTGGGAAAAAATTAGGTAGAACTATAGGTTTTCCTACTGCTAATATTGATGTTAGTGATTATAAATTATTACCTCCAAAAGGTGTATACAAAACTGTTACAACCATTGAAGGTAAAAAATATAATTCTATTACAAATGTTGGTATAAATCCAACTTTTAATGAAGAAAAACAAGTAATTGAAACTCATCTTTTTGATTTTGATGAGGATATTTATAACAAAGAAATTATAGTTGATTTTTTCGAATATATTAGACCTGAAAAAAAGTTTAATAATATCGAAGAACTTAAAAATCAGATAATTACTGATACGAAAAAAGTAAAATATATATAATTTAGCACTTTTTTGGATTTTTATATTTACTTTTAAGTTAATATAGTGTATAATAAAAAAAGTTGATTTCAATAAATAGGAGGTGCGATATGAGCACATTATATACAGTTTGTACTGTTGCTTTTATAGTTTTTTCTTTATTTTTTATAACAATAATATTGTTACAGAAAAAACGTTCTACAGGTATGGGTACTATTGGTGGTTTAACTAACGAAAATAATTCAATGGGACGTACGTCTGAAGATAATTTGTCACGTTTAACAAAAATCTGTGGTGTTATATTTTTTGTTGCATCAATAGGTATGAGTTTATTAAATTAATATTTGTTAAAAATTTACTTTAATAACTATTTGCAATTCCAAAATAACTTTTTTTTGTTGTTTTGGAGTTGTTTTCTTTAAAAATGAAAAAAATCTTGGAACATTAGTTAACAAAATATTTAAACATATAAAATGCTTTGTTAAATTTTATGTGACGTAGATTTCATTTAAATTCTATATAATAGAATTATATTATTTATAAACAAAGGAGAATTTACAATGGGAAGTGAAAATGGTGTTAAACATGCAGACCCATCGGCATTAGGACTTTTTGGACTAGCTATGGTTACTTTAGTTGCATCAACACAAAAATTGCATATTACTGAGGGGACTGCGTTAATCATTCCTTGGGCAATATTTTTAGGTGCTTTTGCACAAATTATTGCAGGTATATATGACTATAAGAAATTAAATATTTTTGGGGCAACTGCATTTTTAGCTTATGGTTTCTTTTGGCTTGCTGTTGCTACTACTTGGTTAATATCTGGTGGAGTTTTTGGTGAATATCTAGCTAGTACTTCTGATATGAATCAATTAGGTTATGCTTACATTGGTTATTTAATTTTAACAATATTTTTAACTATTGGAGCAACTGAAACAAACAAAGTTTTATTAACAATATTTATTTTGATTGATTTCTTATTTTTAGGTTTATCATTATCAACATTTAATATTGCACCACATTATACTAAGCTTTTAGCTGGTGTGTCTGAATTTTTAATTGCATTAGTATCTTTCTATGGCGCTGGTGCAAATGTATTAAATAACCATTTTGGTTACGAATTTTTACCTATTGGTAAGCCATTAGGAAAGTTTAAAAAATAATATATCTTTATAAAAAAACTTCAAAATTAGATTTTCTAATTTTGAAGTTTTTTTATGTAATGAAAAATAAAAATTTAAAGATTTTACAATAAAGTGTTTTATTTATATTATACTAATCCTTGTACAATCATTGTATCAGCTACTTTTCTAAATCCGGCAATATTTGCACCTAAAACAAAATTTTCTTCTTGATTAAATTCTTTTGCAGTTGTGGAAATTTCAGTAAATATATTAGCCATAATGTTTTTTAATTTGTCATCAACTTCTTCAAAAGTCCAATTTAACCTCATACTGTTTTGACTCATTTCTAAACCTGAAACGGCTACACCTCCTGCATTTGAAGCTTTACCCGGTATAAAAAGTATTTTGTTATCAAAGTAAAAATCAACCGCACTTTTTGTACTTGGCATATTTGCACCTTCTGCTACAATTTTACAGCCGTTTGCTTTTAATATCTTAGCGTCTTCAATATCTAATTCATTTTGAGTTGCACAAGGTAGGGCGATATCACATGGTATAGTCCACACGCCTTTTCCTTCTGTATAGATTGCAGTAGGACGTGATTTTGCATATGCTGTAAGTCGTTCACGTCTAACTTCTTTTATTTCTTTAATTAAATCTATATCAACACCTTTTTCATCATATATATAACCCTTTGAATCTGAAAAAGAAACAACAGTTGCACCGAGTTGAATTGCTTTTTCAGCTGCATATATTGCTACGTTTCCACTACCAGAAACTACAACTTTTTTTCCTTTAAAGGTGTCGCCTTTTTGCATTAACAACTCATTTACTATATATACAAGCCCATATCCAGTAGCCTCTTTACGTGCAAGTGAGCCACCGTAAGTTAAGCCTTTTCCTGTAAGAACAGATGTAAATTCATTTTTTATTCTTTTATATTGTCCGTATAAATAACCTATTTCACGAGCACCAACACCAATATCACCTGCAGGTACATCAGTATTAGGTCCAATATGTCTATATAGTTCTGTCATAAAGCTTTGACAAAATCTCATTACTTCGCTATCAGATTTTCCTTTTGGATCAAAGTCAGAACCACCTTTTCCTCCACCCATAGGTAAGCCTGTTAATGAGTTTTTAAATGTTTGTTCAAAACCTAAAAATTTAATAACACTAAGTGAAACAGAAGGGTGAAAACGTAAACCACCTTTGTATGGACCTACAGCTGAGTTATACTCAACTCTATATCCTTTATTTACTTGAATAGTACCATCATCAAGTTGGAAAGGCACTCTAAACATTACTATACGTTCAGGTTCTGTTATTCTTTCAAGTATAGCATTTTTTTCGTACTTATCTTCTTTATCAAAAAGAGGTTGTAGAGTTTCAAGTACCTCTTGTGCTGCTTGGTGAAATTCTGTTTCACCGGGGTTTCTTTTAATTAAATCTGCAAGTATTTTTTCGGAATATTTCATTGGTGTTTCCTCCTAATGTTGTTTTTAGCCATAATCAAAGTATATCACAAAAAATAAGATTTTTCAATGTACGAATATTTCAAAATTAAACTGTTAAAATAAAAAAATTATATTAAATTTTACACTATTTATAAAAAAATAGGTGGGATTTAATTATTTTGTTATAATATTATATTAAAAACATAAAATTAGTATAAATAACATTATGGAGGGATATATATTTTTGAAATTCTTACTGTATTTTTGGAAAGGTTAGATTTTTTTGCTGAATTGTTTTTAGAGCATATAGTGATTTCTTTTATTGCTATCATAATAGCCACTTTTCTTGGAATAGCTTTAGGTATATATATAAGTGATAAAAATAAAATAAAAACTGTTGTTTTAAATATAGTTAGTTTTTTATATACAATTCCAGCTATTTCTTTTTTAGGTCTTTTAATTCCATTTTTAGGGATTGGTAACAAGACGGCTATTTTTACACTAACAATATATGCATTATTACCTATTGTAAATAGTACATATGTTGGAATAACAAATATTGAAAAATCACTTTTAGAAGCAAGTTTAGGTATGGGGTGTACTAAAAGACAAATATTATATAAAATAAAATTACCTTTAGCTTTTCCATATATTTTGGCAGGTATAAGAAATATGGCTGTTATGACTATATCCTTAACGGGAATAGCTTCTTTTGTTGGTGCAGGTGGGTTAGGGGTAGCAATATATAGGGGTATAACAACAAATAATAAATCTATAACATTTATAGGTAGTATTTTAATTGCTTTACTGGCTATAACAGTTGATCATGGGCTTGGGTGCTTTGAAAAAAGAATAAAAGGTAGGTAGGATTGTATATGAAAAAATTTTATTTGATTTTAATAAGTATGTTTATTTTTTTAACAGGTTGTAGCGAGAATAAAAACACTATTAGTCTTGCACTTAAACCTATGACAGAACAGTTAATTATTGGTTCAATGTTTAAACAAATGATTGAAAATAATAGTAATATAAAAGTTGACATAACAGAAGGTGTGGGTGGTGGCACTTTGAATATACACCCTGCTTTAGTTAAAGGAGATTTTGATATATATCCTGAATATACAGGCACAAGTTGGAGTACTGTTCTTAAAGAAGAGGGTATATATACTGAAGAAAACTTTAATGTTCTAAAAGAAAAATATAAAGATATAGGTCTTTTGTGGGAAGGTAAATTGGGTTTTAATAATACTTTTGGCATTGCTGTTAGAAGTGAAATAGCTGATAAATATGACATTGAAACTTTTTCGGACCTTGAAAAATTAAATGGAGAATTAGTTTTTGGTGGGGAATACGATTTTTTTGAAAGAGATGATGGTTATAATTTATTATGTGAAACTTATAATTTAGAATTTAAAAATACAATGGATTTGGATATAGGATTAAAATATGATGCTATTTTAAAGGGTGAAGTTGATGTTATAAATATTTTTACAACAGATGGAAGGCTTGCAGATGAAAATTTTACTGTACTTGATGATGATTTAAATTTATATCCTTCATATATGTGCTGTTTTATAATTAGAGATGAAGTTTACGAAAAATATCCCGAAGTGCAAAGTGTTTTAAATATTTTAGAAAATTGTATAAATGAAGAAGAAATGGCTAATTTAAATAATAAAGTAGAAGTTTTAGGTATGGATTATGACGATGTAGCAAAGGAATTTCTAATTTCAAAGGCATTAATAAATTAGGGGGACTTATGATTGAGTATAAAAATATA
>JBKECM010000094.1:0-11385 GCA_047974615.1 Lachnospirales bacterium | reverse complement strand
CTAATGACAATGGCACAAAAATAGTGAGATGCTATATGCAAGATGATTTGCAAAGCAAATCATCAAGTCGAGCGTAATTTTTGTGCAGTAATATTTTTTTCTATCCTTTATCAGCACCCTCCTATAATTATATTATATGAATTATTTTAATTTATATTTATATATTTTTTTAAAAAATCAAAAATATGTCAAAAAAAGAAAAAATTTATATATCAAATATAATGGAAACACATATACATAATAATGTAACTTCTTTTCATATGCCGGGTCATAAAAACAACTTTATTTTTGCAGAAAATGAAAATTTACTTTTATATGACTACACAGAAATCATAGGTTTTGATAATTTACAAAACCCTAAAGATGTTATAAAAAACTCACTTGAACGTATTTCAAACATTTATAAAACAAAAAAATCTTATATACTAGTTAATGGCTCAACTATAGGAATTTTGACAAGCATACTAAGTCTATGTACAAAAGATGATTTATTGTTAATAAGTAACGACTGCCACAAAAGTGTTTTCTCTGCTATAGAGCTAAGTAATTGTGATTTTTCATATATTTACAAAGAAAAATCTTCTATAGATTGCTTTACAGATTTTAATTATTCAAATTTAGAAAATCAGATAGTTAACATACAAAAAACAAGAAAAATAAAGGCAATTTGTATAACCTCACCTACCTATGAAGGAGTACTATGTGATATAAAAATATTAAGTAACCTTTGTAAAAAAAATGACATATTGCTTATAGTTGATGAGGCTCATGGAGCTCACCTTAATCACAATACAGAGTTACCAAAAAGTAGTGTACTAGAAGGTGCAGATATTGTAATACAAAGCTTGCATAAAACTATGCCAGCCTTAACTCAAAGTGCTTTGTTACACGTATGTAGTGATAAAATAAATTTAACAAAATTAGAACACACATTAAATATGTTACAAACAACAAGTCCAAGTTATATTTTTATGTATACTATAGATAAATTGATGGAAAATTTATCTAAACTCCCATTTAAAGAGCATATAAAAAATATAAAAATTTTTAGAAAAGACTTTAAAGAATTAAGTAATAATGATATAATGATTATCGACAAAGATTTTCTAAAGACTAACTATTTTGATAGTACAAAATTAATTATTTTTTCAAAAAAACTTTCAGGTGAACAACTTCACAGTATTTTATTAAAAAAATATAAATTAAATTTTGAAATGTATACAAAAAATTATGTTATAGGCATTACAACACCACTAGATGATTTTAAAGTATATAACAAATTAAAAATAGCATTATTGGAAATCGAAAATGAATATAAAAATTACCCAAAAATAAATTTTTTTGAGGCTAGTTCAACACAAAAAGATTTTAGTATAAAAAAAATATCAAATACAGATGATTATGTTTTAAATTCTATAGAAAAAAGTGAAGGTCTACTTTGTTTTGAAAATATCGTACCTTACCCACCGGGCATACCTATAGTTTTAAAAAATGAACTAATTACAAAAAATACAATACTAGAGATTTTATCTCTAAAAAATAAAAAAATTGAAATAATAGGAGTGTATGATTATGAAAATGAATTTAAAATTAAAACTAAAAGGTAGGTGGTCTTTATAAAAGATAAATCTAAATTTCGTGAACCTTACATATTACATTTTGTTATATGTGCTACCTTAATATCATTTGCTTTTTTATTACAACCAGCAAATGAAATATTACAAGGCTTACTTAATATTTTTCATTCTTCAAGTGTACTTATGACTGATTATACTGTTGTAGGTGGCGTTGCAGCAACACTTGTAAATGCTGGACTATGTGGTATTATTGTATTATCCATATTTTATTTTGAAGATATGAAACTTAATGGTTCCCTAATGATGTCATTTTGGTTAGTTTTTGGTTTTAGTTTCTTTGGGAAAAATATATTAAATATTTTGCCTATACTTTTAGGTGGTTATGTTTATGCTTTAAACAAACAAGAACCTTTTGCAAGATATTCCCTTGTGACGATTTTATCTACAACATTAGCTCCATCAATTACCTCTGTTTATCATTTATTCAGTGATAAAGGAATTGCTGTAGCTTTAATAGTTTCAATGGCAACTGGTCTTGTTATAGGTTTTATTATGCCATCTATAGCAGCAAATGCAATGAAAATACATTCAGGTTTCAACCTATATAACGTAGGTTATGCCGGCGGTGTCGTTGGTATATTTATGATGGGTTTCTTTAGAGTATTTGACAAATCTTTTCCTACAAATAGTCTTTGGGGAACAGAAAACGGCCCTATTCTAACATTCATAGCGATATCTATCTGTTTAATTTTTATAATATATGGTCTAAAAACCACTACAAACATTAAGAAAAACCTAAAACTTATTTTAAAAAGCAAAGGTCGTTTAGTAACAGATTATTATATGCTTTACGGTAATGCCGCTTATATTAATATGGGTATCTCTGGACTTTTAGCTATATTTGTAATATACTTAATCGGTGCAGATGTAAACGGTGCAACATATGCGGGTATCTTTACAATATTTGGTTTTAGTGCACTAGGTAAACATATTAGAAATATGACACCTGTTTTAATAGGTGCAATTTTAGTTGGAGGTCTGACTTCCCTTGGTTTAAGTAGTCCAGCCATAGTACTAGGAATACTTTTCTCTACAGCTTTATCTCCCATAGCCGGAACATTCGGTTATATATACGGTTTTATAGCAGGTGCAATGCATATAGTAATAGTTGCAAACTTAGCACCTATACATGGAGGCTTAAACCTATATAACAATGGTCTTGCAGCAGGTTTTGTTGCTACAATATTAATACCAATAATTTTAAATCATAGAAAAGAAGAAGTAATTTAAAAAATTTACGAGGTGTAAAATGAGTTTCCGACTTGAAAAAACAATGCGAATAGTTGATGAATTAGTAGGCTTTTGCTGTAAACGTGGTGGTAATAATATAACAATACATTATAATATTGAACAACCAACAGAAACAGTAATTTCAGTTATCGCTAAAAATGTTATCGCTAACGAAGATGACATTGAAACATTAAAAACGGCAATAAATCAAGGTAGACAGTACGAAGTAGAAGAATGTTTTTGGGTAGTTTCAGGTGATGATTCCTTCGGTGACGAGCTAACACTTATTGGTATTATGCTTGACTATGGCGATTTAACTTATGAAAATAATATTTTAAGTATTAAAGCCTATAGAAAAGAAGAACAAAAGAAAAGGTAATAATTATGAAATTAATAGTTGGTCTTGGAAATTTCGGACGTGAATACAATAATACAAGACATAATATAGGCTTTGAAGTCATAGATAAACTTAGTTTTGATAATAATATAAAAATTGAAAAGAAAAAGTTTAAAGGCTTACTTGGAGAAGGTGTAATAGGTGGAGAAAAGTGCTTACTTGTTAAGCCCCAAACATATATGAACCTATCTGGAGATTGTGTAAAACAAGTAATTGATTTTTATAAAATAGACATAAATGATATTATTGTTATTTATGATGACATAGCCTTAGATGTAGGTAAAATTAGAGTACGAAAAAAAGGTAGTTCAGGTGGTCAAAAAGGTATACAAAATATTATTGGTATGCTAGGTACTGATGAAATTCAACGTGTACGTATTGGAGTAGGCGAAAAGCCTCCTAAAATGAATTTAAGCGACTATGTATTATCAAGATTTTTAAAAGAAGAAGAAGAAAATTTAATAAAAGGAATAACTTTAGGTACTTCAGCTATTGAAGATTTTATATCTATGGATATAGAAAAAGTTATGACAAAATATAATTAGAGGTTTGTATGAATTCTTTAACGGAAATGCTATTAAAACTAGATAGTTTTAATACATTAAAAAAAGCATTAGAAAAAAATTCATCGAAAGTAAACTTACAAGGTGTTCTTGACTCACAAAAAGAACATCTTGTTTTTGCTGTAAGCGAAAATTTAAATAATAAATCTATAGTAGTAACCCATACAGAGCGTAAGGCAAAAGAGTTGTATGAAAACTTAAAGTTTTACTATAAAGAAAAAGTATATCATTATCCTCAAAAAGACATTCTTTTTTATTCTGCCGATGTAAAATCCGTTGATATAATGAAAGAGCGTTCAAAAATATACGAGCAACTTTTTTCTAACAATGACATTGTTATTGTCTTATCTATAGATGCATTGTTTGACAGATTATCCCCAAAAGAAATTTTAGAAAAACACTTTATTGACATAAAAGTTGGCGATGAGTTTTCTCTTGAAACATTATCAAAGCATTTAATAAATATAGGTTATAAACGACGCTCTATCGTTGAAAATCCGGGACAATTTGCAATACGTGGTGGTATAATTGATATTTTTTCAACTTCACATAGTACAGCAGCAAGAATAGAGTTTTGGGGTGATGAAGTAGATAGTATAAGAATACTTGATGAATATAATAATCGTTCAATCGAAAAAATAGACTTTTTACGTGTATCCCCTATTTCAGAGCTTATTTTTTCTCAAGATGAACTATATAAAGCTATAACTAAAATTACAAAAGAATATACAGAAAGTTTATCAAATTTTGAAAAATATGGTTTATTAGAAGAATATGATAACTTACGACATAGCTTTTCACAGATTTTAGAAGAACTAAAAGAATTTGGCTCTTGTAAAAATATGGAATTATTAATCCCCTACTTTTATGAAGAGAAAATATCATTATTTGACTATCTTTCAAAAGATTTTATTGTATATTTTGATGATATAACACGTATAGACGAACGTGGACGACTTATAGAACTTGAATATAATGAAAGTTTAAATAACAGACTTACAAAAGGCTATATGCTAAAAACTTCAACAAAAGTAATTAACACTTTAGAAGATATCTTTTTTAAGTGTAAAAATGTATCTTGTGTAAACCTTACAAGTATAATGGCATCTACAAAAAATGAATTATTTAAAAACTCTACAACAATAGATTTCAATGTTAAATATCCTTTAACAGTAAAAAATGATATTGTTGCCTTTAAAGATGAGCTAAAATCTTATAAAGAAGATGGCTATACAGTTATATTACTATGTGGAAGTAAAACTCGCGGTAAAACTTTACTTCAAGATTTAGCCGATGAAAACGTATATGGTTCTTTTTATGATAACCTAAATGATGTAGTTTTGGAAAATAACATTTATGTCATACGTGGCACAATAAGTAAAGGCTTTATATATCCAGATTTAAAAATAGCAGTTTTAAGTGATAGCGAAGTTTTTGTAGAATCAAAAAATACTAAAAGAAAAAAATTCAAAGACGGTAAAAAAATAAATAGCTATACGGATTTACAAGTTGGTGATTATATAGTGCATATAAACCATGGCATAGGTGTTTTTAAAGGTGTAGAAAAAATTACTGTTGACGGAGTTTCAAAGGACTATATAAAAGTTGGCTTTGCAGATGGTGGTAATATATATGCCCCAACTAACCAACTCGATTTAATTCAAAAATATATAGGCAAAGAATCAAAAAATATTAAACTTAATAAACTCGGTAGTTCCGATTGGAATAATACGAAGCAAAGAACAAAAAAAGCAGTAATGATACTTGCAAAAGATTTACTTGAGCTTTATGCAAAACGTGAACAAACAAAGGGTTATGAATACAGCGAAGATACTACATGGCAAAAAGAGTTTGAAAATGACTTTCTATATCAAGAAACCGATGACCAACTTAATGCAATATATGATGTAAAGTCTGATATGGAAAGCACAAAAGTTATGGACAGACTTATATGTGGTGATGTTGGTTATGGTAAAACAGAAGTAGCAATAAGAGCAGCCTTTAAAGCAGTTCAAGATAGTAAACAGGTAGCCTATCTATGCCCTACTACAATTTTAGCACAACAACATTATAATACATTTACCCAAAGACTAAAGGATTATCCTATAAACGTTGAATTATTATCTCGTTTTAGAACAAAAAAGGAAATTGAAAAATCTATTGAAAATATAAAAAATGGTAAAAGTGATATTTTAATTGGAACTCATAGATTATTATCAAAAGACGTTTCTTACAAAGATTTAGGCTTAGTCATAGTAGATGAAGAACAGCGTTTTGGAGTTAGCCATAAGGAAAAGTTAAAAAAACTAAAAGAAAATGTAGATGTTTTAACTCTAACAGCAACTCCTATACCTAGAACTCTACATATGAGTATGACAGGAATACGAGATATGAGTGTTTTAAGTGAACCACCCCAAGAACGTGTACCTATTCAAACTTATGTATTAGAAAACAATGATGAATATATTAAAGAAGCTATACAACGTGAGGTAAATAGAAACGGTCAAGTTTTCTTTTTGCACAACAGAGTAAATAGCATCGAAAGTGTTGCAAACCGTATACAAGGCTTAGTACCTAATGCGAAGGTAGTATATGCACATGGTCAAATGTCAGAGCGTGAACTTGAGAACATTATGAAAGACTTTATAAACCACGAATATGACGTTTTAGTATGTACAACTATAATAGAAACAGGTCTTGATATAAGTAATGCCAACACAATAATAATAGATAATGCAGATACTATGGGCTTATCAACTTTGTACCAGCTACGTGGTCGTGTTGGTCGTAGCCATAGAAATGCCTTCGCTTATCTTTTATATAAAAGAGATAAGGTTATAAGCGAAATTGCAGAAAAAAGGCTTGAAACAATTAAACAATTCACAGAATTTGGTAGTGGATTTAAAGTCGCAATGCGTGACTTAGAAATAAGAGGTGCAGGAACATTATTAGGCGAGCAACAATCTGGACATCTTGAAACAGTTGGTTATGAGATGTATTGTAGCCTTTTAGAACAAGCAATACAAGAGCTTAAAGGTGAGTCTGTGGCAGAAGAAATCACAACTGTAATTGAGCTACAAACTTCAGCTTATATACCTGAATACTATATACAAGACGAATTACAAAAAATTGAAATATATAAAAAAATAGCTCTTCTTAGAACTGAAGAAGATGAAATAGACTTAGAAGACGAGCTAATAGACCGTTTTGGTGATATTCCAAAGGAAACTACTCAACTTATAAATATCGCTTTAACAAAAGTTTACTTAAACAACTTAGGTATAATTAGCCTTCTTCAAAACGGTCAATATGTTCACATTACTTGTAATCAAAATGCAAAACTTTCTTTACCTTCTATTGATGATATAAATAAAAAAGATTTTGGCAGAATAAAACTTACTTTAGGCAAAAATCCTCTTATTATTTACAAAATAAAAGGTGATTATAAGAAAAAAGGCTATGATATATTAGGAGAGATAAATGAGTTTATTTCATCTATAGAATTAAAAGCTTAAAAACAACTAAAAATAAGATTTATAAGAAAGCTAGTAATATTACAAAAGTAATATTACTAGCTTTCTTTCATATACTATTAAAAAACTGGTGGTAAAATGAATAATTATTTAAACAATTTTAAAATAGGTGGTCTTATAACAAGTATAGTACTCGGTGCCGGATTTTTATCAGGTAAAGAGCTACTTACATTTTTTGGAACTTTTAAAACATTAGGTATACTAGGTATTTTTATAAGTTCTTTTTTAATTTTTTTAGTATCAATTTCAGTGATGAAAATTACTTATACATATAATATAAAAACCGTAGATGATTTTTTATTGAAAATTTTAAATAACAACAAACTAGCTTATTATTTTTTTTCTACTGTAAGCATAACCTTTATGTTTGTGATTTTTTCAACTATGACATCAGCCTTTAGCGAAGTTTTAAAAGAATATTTTAATATACCTACTAATAGTGGAGGTATTATTTTCGGAGTTATTACAATATTTTTCATTTTTTTTGGTATACAATTAATTATTGATTGCTCTGCCTTTGTAAGCCCTATTTTATTTATAGGCAGTCTGTTAATATTAATATATTATCTTTTTTCTACTTATAATGTTTTTAGTAATAACACCCCTATACATCTATATTCAAAAGCTATAGTTTATACCTCATACAACATACTAACTACAATAGCTTTGCTCATATCAAGCACAAAACTATTGCATAGTAAAAAAGATATATTCCTTTCAGCTTTTATAGGCAGTTTAAGTATTTTTTTAATAGGCACTATTTTATATATACCAATAAACATAGAATTTAGCACAGTATATAACAAAGCACTACCACTATATAATATTTTAATAGATATAAATAATCAAAGCTTTTTTTTAAAGTTATATATTTTAAACTTTTTAATAGCCATAATAACTACAGGTGTAACAAGTTGCTATGGAGTTGTAACTGGTGTTTCTGCAAAAAAAAATATTCCTCTAACTTTTTTAATAGTCTTTTTGGGTATATTATTTTCTAAGTTTGGCTTTACAACTTTTGTAAATACAATATTTCCGATATTCGGTATTTTTGGTATAATAGAAATTTATTTTATTTTACGACTTGCAATAAATAGGAAATAATTATATAATAATATTTTAGATAGTAGTAAGGAGGAATGCCTTTGAAATATTTAAAATATTTAGCAATTTTGCTTGGAGTAGCAATAACAGGTAGTATTATATACTTTTTATATATTAATAACTTTTTTATGTCAAATGAAATACAAATTGAAGAAGTAGCTGACGGTGTATATTTAGAAGAAACTTTCGAATCTACCCTTGCACCAGAAGTCATTTATGCAACGGAAAATTCATATTATTTGCTTACAACAGATGGTATATCTGTTAAAAATATAAAATCTGAACTTCTATGGCAAAATACTTTTAGTTTAAGCGAAATATATTATGCAAAAAGTAAAAACTATATTGCTGTTACTGAAAAAAATATAAATAACTCGAATATATATGTTTATAACACAGACGGCCCAGTATATACTATAAAAAGCTCAGGAAGTCCAAATGCTTATATAACTATTAACGATAATGGATATTTATGTACAATATTAAATAATAGTGATAGTTATACCGTAAACGTATATAACAATTTAGGTGAAATAATATTCACATATGTTTTTGAAGATACAACTATTATTCCTATTTCTACAGCCATAGCGAATAATAATAAAACATTAGTTATAAATGAACTTGATACATCAAAAATATACCCAAGCCCCCTATTTGTATACTTTGATATTACAACACCGAATAATAACAGTATTTATGGTATAAAAACCTATAATAATGAAAAAGAATATTTTTTAATGCTAGAATATTTAGATGATACCACCTTATGTGCCATCTCAAATAAATATATATACTTTATTTCCACTTTAAATAATAGTACAGAAGTAACCTCAAGTATAGAGTTAACAAATAAAATAAAATACGCCACAAAATGTGGGACGAATATAGTCGTTGTATATGATGAGCCACTTAGCAACTTAAGTACTATAGCTAAAAATACAGTGCAAATCATAAATACAAAGGGTGAACAAATATCAATACCACAAATAAATAATGTTACACTATTAGAAGAAGGCAGTAATGGTTTTATGATAGGTTTTGATAACACCTATGAATATTATACCCTTACAGGCTCTAAAATGTGGGAACATTTTTCAGACTTTGAAGTTAAAAGCTCCGTACCACTAGTACAAGGTAAAATAGCTATTTTTTCTGGCTATGGTAAAATAACAACAGGTAAATTTTCAAATTAGAAGGTAGGTACTATGTTAGATATAATTTTAATTTTAGTGTTTTTAATAAGTTTATTAATAGGTAAAAAAATAGGTGCCTTTAAAGCAATTTTTGCAATAATATCATTTTTTGCATCATTTACAATAGGAAAAATCTTAACACCTATTATTATGCCTCACTTATTAAAAACTTCAATGTATGATAACTTATTTATATCTTTTAAAGATATGCTTAACTTAGAAGAAACAATAAATAATATATCAAGAAACGCCCAAACAAGCCTTTTGTCTGAGTTACCCTTTGGGTCAAATATAATTGAAAAACTTATAGAAAACAACAATGTCTCAATATACGAGATGTTAGGTGTTGACCAGTTTGCAGATTACGTAGCAGGTATGCTTGCATATATTACGCTTTTTATTGGAACATCTATAGTTGTTTTCATAGCAGTTTATATTATAATAATAATAATAGGTTTCTCACTTGATGTCTTTACAAAACTACCTATAATTAGCACATTTAATGGTATTCTTGGTGGTATATTAGGAATTGTTAATACAGCTTTTATTCTTTGGTTTATTGCAATAATAATAGAAATATTTATGATGAATACTTATGCTATTACTTTTAATGAAATGGTATCAAAGAGCATATTAGGAGAGATTTTTTTCTCAAATAATATTTTTATATATTGGTTAAAAAACTTACTTACAGTAGGATAAACATTACTAGGAGGAAATTATGAGTAAACTTTTTGGAACAGACGGTGTGCGTGGAGTTGCAAATCAAGAACTTACACCTGAACTTGCATTTAAACTTGGTGTTGCAGGAGCATACGTTTTATCAAAACATACAGACACAGCACCAAATATTTTAATAGGAAATGATAGCCGTATATCTTCAGATATGTTAGAAGCAGCTCTAACAGCAGGAATGTGTAGCGTAGGTGCCAACGTATACATAGTTGGGGTTGTTCCAACACCGGCTATTGCATATCTTGTACGTGAAAACAAAATGACAGCAGGTGTAATGATATCTGCATCTCATAACAAAGTTCACGATAATGGTATCAAATTTTTTAACGAAAAAGGCTTAAAACTTTCAGATGAAATTGAAAAAGAAATTGAAGACATTATAGCAGATGATTTTGACTCAATACCACGTAAAATAGGATTAGAAATTGGTAGAAAGTATACTTTAAACGATGGTGGAAATAAGTATATAGAATTTCTAAAAAATACAGTAAATGGTATAAATTTTTCTGGGCTTACAGTAGCTATAGACTGTGCAAATGGTGCAACAAGCCATGTAGCAGAAAAAGTTTTAACTTCTTTAGGTGCAGAGGTTAAAAAAATTAACGCAAATCCTGACGGTACAAATATAAATGCAAATAGTGGTTCTACTCATATTAAAGTTTTGTCTGCTTTTGCTAAAGAAAATAAAGTTGACTTAGGCTTCGCCTTTGATGGTGACGGGGATAGAGTTCTTGCAGTTGATAGAAATGGTGAAATAGTAGACGGTGACCAAATTTTAGCTATATTAGGCACTCACCTAAAGGATAAAAATAACTTAAAAAATAATACTATAGTGGCAACAGTAATGTCAAATTTAGGCTTAATCCTTTTCGGCAAAGAGAACGAAATACATATAGCAACAACAGCCGTTGGAGATAGATATGTACTAGAATATATGCTTGAAAACAACTGTAATATTGGTGGAGAACAATCGGGACACATTATTTTAAC
>JBKECM010000081.1:0-4150 GCA_047974615.1 Lachnospirales bacterium | reverse complement strand
TTTCATTTTCTAATTTAAATTTCTCCTATTACACAAAAATTATCATTCTTATGGAATAAAATTTACGCTCATTCTTTCGAAGGTGCTTTCAAAAGTTAGAAAAAAATTAATTTAGGAGTTTTTCAATAAGATAATTTCAATTTTTTCATTACTCACTTAACGCAAAATCGTTGTTTTGATTGTTCGTAAGGTCACACTGCCTTGCAGATGCTTAAAAAATTTTCATTTTCTAATTGAAAATTCTCCTATTACACAAAAATTAGCGTTCGTATTGAATAAAATTTACGCTCATACATACGAAGGTGCTGTCAAAAGTTAGAAAAAAATTAATTTAGGAGTTTTTCAATAAGATAATTTCAATTATTTAATTACTAAATAAACGAAAAATCGTTGTTTTGATTGTTCTTAAGGTCGCAATGACAGTAAGATGCTTAAAAAATTTTCATTTTATAATTGAAAATTATACTATTACAAAAAAATTATCATTCTTATGGAATAAAATTTACGCTCATTCTTTCGAAGTTGCTGTCAAAATTTAGAAAAAAATTATATACCACAAAAATTATCATTCGTATGGAATAAAATTTACGCTCTTTCTTCGCTGATTTTATTCCAACTCACTATTTTTGTTTACGCTAACGCTATTATAATTTTTTTCTTTTTGACTTTATCAACACCTTCTTTCCTCGCTGATTTTATGCTATCTCACTATTTTCGTGCCATTATCATTAGTAATATTTTTTTCTTTTCTGACTTTTTCAGCACCTTCTACTATAACAACTTCTCTATAGTTTTTTCTACTTTTTTCATATCACAAGTAGCCTCAAATCTTTCTAAAACTTCACCAGTACTACTTACTAAAAATTTTGTAAAGTTCCATTTAATATCATTTGACTCAGCATAGTTTGGATTTACCTTTGAAAACATATCCTCCAAAACTTTTGTTAACTGATGCTCTTTATCAAAACCTTTAAAACCTTTTTCACTTTTTAAAAATCCGAATAAAAGCTCTTCATTTTCTCCATTACAGTTAATCTTGCTAAATATCGGAAAAGTTATACCATATCTGCCACTGCAAAAACTTACTATTTCATCTACTGTTCCCGGTGCTTGATTTCCAAATTGATTACAAGGAAAGTCTAAAATTTCAAATTTTTCATTACCAAATTTTTCATACATATTTTGCAAATCATCATATTGAGGTGTAAACCCACACTCTGTAGCAGAGTTAATAATAAGCAAAACTTTACCCTTATACTTTTCTAAAGAAACTTCCTCACCTTTTACATCTTTTACTTTTAAGTCATAAATATTCATAATCATTCTCCTTTTACATTTTTTATAATTTAATTGTACAAAATATAATTGTAAATGTCAATACTTATGTCAAAAAATTTTTTAATAAATATATCTATCTAAAATATTGACTTATTAAAGTATATTGTGTACAATCATATTAAAATATTAAATATAAAGGAGCAATTTTATGAGTATCGAAAAAGTGAATGATTATTTAACAGAAGCAAAATCTTATTTTCTTACAACAGTAAAAGATAACAAGCCAAAATGTAGACCTATTGGTTTAAACTTGCTTATTGAAGGTAAAATATATTTTGGTGTTGGTGACTTTAAAGAAGTTTACAAACAAATGCAAGAAAATCCATATGTTGAAATATGTGCTATGGTAAATAACAAATTTTTAAGATATCATGGCAAAGCAGTATTTACAACAAATGAAGATATTGCAAAAAATGCCTTAGAAGCAATTCCGGTTTTAAAAAATATTTATAATGACGAAACAGGCCATAAAATAAAAATGTTTTGCTTAGAAGAAGCAACTGCAGATTTTTACAATGGCGTAAGTCTTGATGAGTCTATTTCATTATAAGTTATAATAAAAAAAGTTTAAGAAAATTATTACTATCTTAAACTTTTTTTATTTTGTATCTTTAATCTATGCTGTAAATTTTTTCAAATCTTCTTCAACAGTTCCAATTCCGCCAATACCAAAAGTATCAACTAAAACTTTAGCAACATTAGGAGATAAAAATGCAGGTAACGTTGGTCCTAAGTGTATATTTTTAACACCTAGTGCTAAAAGTGCAAGTAAAACAATAACTGCCTTTTGCTCATACCAAGCAATGTTATATACAATAGGTAATTCATTAATATCCTTTAACTCAAATACTTCTTTAAGTTTCATAGCTATAACTGCTAAAGAATAAGAGTCATTACATTGACCAGCATCAAGTACACGTGGTATTCCACCGATATCACCTAAGTTTAATTTATTATAACGATATTTTGCACAACCAGCAGTTAAAACAACAGTATCCTTTGGAAGTTGGTCAGCAAAGTCTGTATAGTAAGCACGTGATTTCATTCTACCATCACAACCAGCCATAACATAAAACTGCTTGATAGCACCAGTTTTTACTGCATCAACAACCTTATCAGCTAAAGCAAATACTTGTGCATGGGCAAAACCACCTACGATTTTACCACTTTCGATTTCTGTAGGTGCGTCACAAGTTTTAGCAAAAGCGATTAGTTCACTAAAATCTTTTTTACCGTCTTTATCGGCTTCAATATGCTTGCTACCTACATAGCCAGATGCACCAGTTGTGAAGATTTTCTTTACCATATCTTCATCTCTTGGAGGCACTATACAGTTAGTAGTAAATAAAATAGGACCATTAAAAGTCTTAAATTCTTCTATTTGTTTCCACCATGCATTACCGTAGTTACCTACAAAATTATCATATTTCTTAAAGAAAGGATAGTAGTGTGCAGGTAGCATTTCACTATGTGTATACACATCAACACCAGAATTTTCAGTTTGCTCAAGTAACTGCTCAAGGTCAGCTAAATCGTGACCAGAAATTAAGATAGCAGGATTATTTCTAACGCCTATGTTAACTTCAGTTATTTCAGGATTACCATATTTCGAAGTGTTAGCCTCATCAAGTAAAGCCATAGTTTTAACACCAAAATCACCTGTTTTCATAGTTAAAGCTATAAGCTCATCTACAGTTTTGTCTTCAAGTAACGCATTTAAAGTTTCATATACGAAAGTCATAATTTCAAGATCTCTATGAGATAAGTTTGTAGCATGGTGGTAATAAGCTGCCAAGCCTTTTAAACCATACGTTATCATCTCACGTAAAGAACGTATATCTTCGTTTTCCGTTGCAAGAACAGATACAACTTCTTTTAAAGCGTGCATTTCTTCTACAGTTTCAGCCTTGAAATTTGAAACATTACTTGTAACACTAACGCTATACTTGCTTTTTAACTCTTCACGAACTTTTATTACTCTTTTGATTTCCTTAACGAAAGCGTCATCATCAAAATTTGCATTTGTAATAGTCATAAAAATAGAGTTAATAACTAAATCATTTACATCTGTAATATTTTTAACATCAATATTACCTTTAACAACAACTTCACTTACACCCTTTAAAGCATATATCATAACATCTTGTAATGTAGCTAAATCATCTTTTTTACCACACATACCGATTTGTGTACAACCTACACCTTTATTAGCTTCTTGACATTGATAACAGAACATATAAACCTCCTAAATTAAATACATACAGTAAGTATTTCCTTTTGAATTTATTATAAAACATTTATTTCTTTTTAAATGTTGTATTAACAACAAAAATTATTAACAATCTTAAAATTCATATATAAATTTACACCACGATTTGTGTAACAAATTTAAAACCCCCAAAAATGTGACATTTTATAGGAATAGTTAAAAATTAAGGGACTAGCTATGATTAAGGTAAGCTAGAAGTTGATTTTTTTAAAAAAACTGAACTTTTCAACCTTGTCCATTGTCTAAAAACCACATTTTAAGGTAAAACTAAATAATATAATTTATGGCAACCTCTAAAAACCCCATTATTTTTAATTGTCTATAAATTTTCAAAATTTCTGCGTCAGCTTCTCCGAGCGAGGGTGCTGATAACGGATAGAAAAAAATATTACTGCACAAAAATTACGCTCGACTTAATGATTTGCTTTGCAAATCATCTTGCATATAGCATCTCACTATTGTTGTGCCATTGTCATTAGTAATATTTTTTTCTTATTTGATTTTTTCAGCACCCTCTCTCCTAGCAGAAACACGCTGTTATGC
>JBKECM010000079.1:0-8442 GCA_047974615.1 Lachnospirales bacterium | reverse complement strand
AATCATCTTGCATGTCGCATAAAATTAGCACTCGTTCCTCGCTGATTTTATGCTATCTCACTATTTTCGTGCCATTATCATTAGTAATATTTTTTTCTTTTTGGACTTTTTCAGCACCCTCTAAAAGAGGTGTAGTATGCGTATTTTAATTGTAGAAGATAATATTGACTTGAATGATATAATTATGAAAAAATTACATACCGAAGGTTATGCTGTTGATAGTTGCTTCGATGGTGAAGAAGCTTTAGAATATTTAGAAACAATAAATTATGATGTTGCTATAATGGATATTATGATGCCAAAACTAAATGGAATTGAGACTGTTAAAAAATTAAGACAAAAAAATAATCTAACGCCAATTATTTTTTTAACTGCTAAAGATTCAATAGTAGATAAAGTTAATGGTCTTGATATTGGTGCAAATGATTATTTAACAAAACCATTTTCCTTTGATGAATTAATGGCTAGAATACGTGTTTTGACAAGAACCATTTCTGGAAATCCAACAAATATATATACACTGGAAGATTTAACCTTAAATATTGAAACACACATTGTCACAAGAGGTGACAATGAAATATCTTTAACAGCTTTAGAATATACTTTATTAGAATATTTATTAAGAAATAAAAATAAGATTTTATCAAGACAAAAAATCGAAGATAACGTTTGGAATTATGACTATGAAGGTGGTACAAATGTAGTTGATGTTTATATTACTTATTTAAGAAAAAAAATAGATGAGGGACATAAAGTAAAGCTTATTCATACCGTTCGTGGTATCGGCTATACAATGAAGGTAGAACAATGAAAAGATTAAGTATTAAATTAAGAATAACAATTTGGTTTACTTTTTTTATTATAATTTTATCAGTAATTATTTTAGCTTTGTTGTTTTTTGTTTCAAATAATACTTCAACATCACAAACAAAAAATACACTTATTGACGTTGTTAATGAAAATGTTAGAGAGATTGAGTATGATGATGGAGAAATTGATATTGATAACGATTTTGACTATTTTAAAAAAGGAGTAAACTGCTTAATATACGATAATAATGGTAATCAATATAGTGGTTATACAGATTATGATAAACTTAATTTAGAAGAATTTGAAGATGGTACACTTAGAACTATTTATACTAGTGATGTGAATTATTTTTTCTACGATAGACTTATTTATGAAGAAAACGAACCTGATATATGGTTAAGAGGAATTGTTCAAGAAAACCAAAATACTATTTCATCTTCAGTAATGTATCAATCATTATTCATAGTATTACCTTTTTTAATAGTATTTGCTTCCGTTGGTGGTTATTTTATTGCAAAACATTCTCTTAAACCTATTAAAAAAATTAGTGAAATGGCAGAAGATATAGAAAAAAGTGGAGATTTATCAAAACGAATTATTTTAAATGAAAATAAAGACGAACTTTATTATCTTGCTTTAACATTTAATAACATGTTTAAACAATTAGAAAATAATTTTGAAGCAGAACGTAACTTTACATCAGATGCTTCACATGAACTTCGAACTCCTTTAACTATAATACTTGCACAATGCGATTATGCATTCGAAAATGCTACAAACATAGATGAACTTTATGAAGCTATTGGAGCAATACAAAAACAAGGATATCGTATGTCAAGATTGATTGAGACTTTACTTCAATTTACAAGGATTGAACAAAACATAGAAAAAATTGATTATCAAAAAATGGATTTAAGTAAAATTATTAATAGTGTTTGTGACGAATATGCACTTATTGATGTAAAACAAATTTCTTTATATAAAAATATAGAAGAAAATATATTTTTGGAAGCTAACATATCCCTAATAACGAGATTAGTTCAAAATCTTGTTCAAAATGCTTTTCGTTATGGAAAAGAAAATGGAACAATTAATGTTTCTTTAGAAGAAAATTCGGAATATATATTTTTTTCCGTAAAAGACAATGGTATAGGTATCAGTAAAGATGATATTGTACATATATGGAATAGATTTTATCGTGTTGATAAATCTAGAAATGATAATAAAGGACTTGGTTTAGGTCTAGCTATGGTTAAACAAATTGCTGAGTTTCATAATGGTACTGTAGAAGTAAATAGTGAATTAGATTTAGGAAGTACTTTTACTGTGAAATTTTATAAAAATAAAAATTAATTTTTCTCTAATGTTATTCTAACAAATAAATGTTACAATAAGTTTATAAATAAAAAAAGTTAAATATGGAGGAAAATATTATGAAAAAATTAATTTATAGTACATTAACAATAGCGAGTGTAGTTGTATTAGCAAGTTGTAGTAACACAAGTAATACTGCAACAAAAATCGGTGAAGATAAAGCAAAAGAAATCGCTTTAGCTCATGCAGGTCAAAACGAGGCAGATGTTACTTTTATAAAAGCATCAACTGATAATGAAGATGGTCTAAAAGTTTATGACGTAGAATTTTATGTTGGTACTACAGAATACGATTATGAAATTGATGCTTATAATGGAGATGTGAAATCTTTTGATTCTGATATCGAAAGCGTTACTGCTGCAATAAATACTACTTCAACGGAAAGCACTTCAATAGATGAAACTCGTGCAAAAGAAATAGCATTAACACATGCAGGTCAAAATGAAGCAGATGTTACATTTATTAAATCAAAAATCGATAATGAAGACGGCAGAAAGGTTTATGATGTAGAATTTTATGTTGGCAATGTTGAATATGATTATGAAATAGACTCAGCTACTGGTGATGTTGTTTCCTTTGACTCTGATATCGAAAGCTATGGTGCTAACACAACGTCAAATAACGAAAGTACTACTACTTCAACAGATAGTACTTCAATAGATGAAACTCGTGCAAAAGAAATAGCATTAACACATGCAGGTCAAAATGAGGCAGATGCTACATTTATTAAATCAAAAATCGATAGTGAAGATGGAAGAAAAGTTTATGATGTAGAATTTTATGTTGGCAATATTGAATATGATTATGAAATAGATTCAGCTACTGGTGATGTTGTTTCCTTTGACTCTGATATCGAAAATTATAATTCAACTACAGCTACTACTTCAGGCGATGGTACAGTAATAGATGAAACTAGTGCAAAGGAAATTGCATTAACACATGCAGGTCTAAATGAATCAGATGTTAATTTTATTAAATTTGAAATAGACTATGAAGATGGAATACAAGTGTATGATATAGAATTTAATGTAGGTAGAACTGAATACAATTACGAACTTGATGCTCAAACTGGTGATATTCGTGAATATGATATGGATAATGATTAATTTATATTTTTAATTTTTTTAAAATAGGCTATTTTGATTAAATGATTAGAGAAATGTAATGACTACATAAGTTAGATTTAAAAACGTAGGAGCTAATAGGCTACTACGTTTTTATTGTGTAAAATATATGCTCAGTTACAATAAAAAAATTACTATACTCTTTTGTATAGTAATTTTTTTTAGATTATCTATTAAATATATAAAAATTATAACCTATAAAACAACAAATCAATATTAGTCCTTCAATACGTGAAATTTTGTTTTTTGTAGTACCCATCAATAAAGCTATAACTGTAAAAACTATTAATATAAGGGAGTCAATAATCGCTACATCTTCTATGGCAAGGGGGGATATAATTGAACTAAGACCAAGTATCATAAGTATATTAAAGATATTTGAGCCAATTACGTTACCTATTGCCATATCAGAATTACCTTTACGACAAGCTACAACACTAGTTACAAGTTCCGGTAAACTTGTACCAATAGCTACAATAGTTAAACCGATTATTGTTTCTGAAACTCCAAAAGAAAGTGCGATGATTGTTGCATTATCTACTACTAAATCGCCACCAAAAACAACTGCAAAAAGCCCAAGTACTACTTTAAATATACTTTTAGGTGTTGATATTTCCACGACTTCCTCAGCTGTGTTTTGATTGGTCGGGTTTTTTGCTGACTTTAGTACAAAAACCATAAACGAAATAAAACCTATTAGCAGTATAATACCATCAAATCTTGAAAGTAAATTTTGTGACCCTGTTATTAAGGCGTCTGAAAGTAAAATAAATAATAATAAAGATGATGCTACTGCAATTGGTATTTCTTTTTTAAGAATACTTGGTTCAACATTAATAGGCACTATTAATGCACAAATACCAAGAACTACTAAAATGTTAAAAATATTTGAACCTAAAACGTTACTTATAGCTATTGAGTTTTGACCGTTTAAAGCTGCAAGGGTACTAACAGATAATTCTGGTGCTGATGTACCAAAAGCAACAACAGTTAAACCTATAACTAAGTTTGAAATATTCATTTTTTTAGCTATAGATGATGCACCTGAAACAAAAAAATCTGCACCATATACTAATAATGCGAAACCTAAAATTAATAAAATATATACCATAAATTAGCTCCTTTTTTAATGATAATTATTTATACCATATTTACAATATTATGTAAAGAAGAAAATATTTAAAACTAAATTATTGAATTAAGTCCAAAATCTTCAAATTTAGTTAAAATAACCAAAATATTTTATAATAAAAAATTTTTTAGTTGCTATTGTTTTTTTTTATGCAATAAAGACTAATTTAATCGTTATATTAAAAAAAAAATACTTTTTTCTATTAGTTTTGTAATTTATTTTTAGTTGTTTTTTTAGTGTAAACACTTGACAATTTTTTATATAAATGCTATTATATGAACATATGAATAGTTATTCATATGTGTGGAGGTGTTTATGAAAGATTTTGAAGAAAATGTACAATGTGATGCTTGGTGTCAACACAATAATTTCATTGATGAAGTAAATTCATCATTGCCTGAACTTGAAAAACTATATGATTTAGCTGAATTTTTTAAGGTTTTTGGTGATTCAACCAGAATAAGAATTTTATATGCATTATCAATAAAAGAATTATGTGTTTGTGATATTGCAACTGTACTTAACGTAAGTCAATCAGCTGTATCACATCAACTTAGAGTTTTAAAGCATAATAAATTAGTAAAATTCAAACGTGAAGGTAAATCTATTTTTTACTCTTTAGATGATAATCATATTGAAAACATATTAAAACAAGGCTTAAATCATATTAATGAATAATGGAGGGATAATTATGTTAAAAAAATTTGAAATAACTGGAATTGACTGTGCAAATTGTGCTAGTAAATTGGAGAGAAATATTAGTAAGATAAAAGGTATAAATGATGTTAATATAAATTTTTTAACCGAAAAACTTATTTATTCTGTTTCAGATGAAAAAGAAAAAGATATTTATGAAGAGGTGCTTAAAAAAGTACAAAAGCAGAGTAAGAATATTAGTTTAAAGGAAATATAATTATGGTTGATAAAAAAAGAATTATTAAAATTTTAATTGGACTAATTGTTTATATTTTAGGTATATTTATTGTTTTTCCAAAAAATGAAATAACACTATTGATTTTTATTATAAGTTACATTATTGTTGGTGGTGATGTAGTTGTAGATGCAATAAAAAACGTAGTTAAAGGTAATATGTTAGATGAGAATTTTTTAATGAGCATTGCAACTATTGGTGCCTTTGCAATAGGTGAGTACCATGAGGCTGTTGCAGTTATGCTTTTTTTTCAAGTAGGTGAATTGTTCCAAGATTATGCAGTAAATAAATCGAGAAAATCAATTAAAGCACTTTTAGAAATTAAACCTGAATTTGCAAACTTAAAGATTGATAATGAAATAAAAAAAGTTGATCCAAGTAAAGTTGAAGTAGATAGTATAATTGTTGTAAAACCTTTTGAAAAAATACCTTTAGATGGTATTATTATCGAAGGTACAAGTTCATTAAACACTTCAAATTTAACAGGAGAATCATTACCCGTTGATGTTTTTAAAGATTCAGAAGTACTTTCAGGCTGTGTAAATTTAAGTGGTGTAATTACAATAAAAACAACTAAAAGCTTTAAGGATTCAACTGTTTCAAAAATCTTAGAACTTGTAGAAAATGCTAGTGCTAGAAAATCAAATTCTGAAAAATTTATTACTAAATTTGCTAGAGTGTATACTCCATTAGTTGTTGGTTGTTCATTCTTGCTTGCTATAATTCCTACTATATTTTTTGCTCAAGATTTTTCAGTTTGGCTATATAGAGCTTTGACATTTTTAGTTATATCATGTCCATGTGCTTTAGTTATTTCTATACCTTTAGGTTTTTTTGGTGGGATTGGTGCATCTTCAAAAGAAGGAATTTTAATAAAAGGTAGTAACTTTTTAGAGGCTTTAAGCTCAACTGAAATAGTTGTTTTTGATAAAACAGGAACTTTAACTAAAGGAATTTTTGTTATACAAGAAATTGTACCAAAAAACATTGAAAAAGAAGAATTATTAAAGTTAGCTACTTACGGTGAAATTTTTTCTAGTCATCCTATATCTGAGGTTATTAAAAAAGAAAATAAAGAAGAAATTGATTTAACTTTATTAGATCAAGCAGAAGAGTTACCGGGTTATGGTACAAAGGTTTTGTATAAAAATGAAGTTTTACTTGTTGGAAATAGTAAGTTAATGGATAAATTCAAAATTGAATATGACAACCCAAAAAACGTTGGAACGGTAGTACATATAGGATATAAAAATGAGTATTTAGGCTATATTCTTATTAATGACCAAATTAAAGATGATTCTAAAATGGCTATTAAAAACTTAAAAGGAAAGGGTATAAAGGATATTTACATTTTAACAGGGGATAATAAAGAGGTTGCAAAAGATGTAAGTGAAAAACTTGATGTAGAAAAAATATATAGTGAACTTTTACCACATGACAAGCTTAAAATATTAGAAGACTTGTTTGCTAGAAAAACTAAAAAAGGTAAAATTATTTATGTGGGTGATGGAATAAACGATGCTCCTGTTTTAGCTCGTGCTGACGTAGGTTTTGCAATGGGTGGAGTCGGTTCAGATGTTGCTGTAGAAACTGCAGATGTTGTTATTATGACTGATGAGCCTTCAAAAGTAGCTAAAGCTATTGAAATATCTAAAAAAACTTTGAAAATTGTGAAGCAAAATATTATTTTCGTGTTAACTATTAAAATACTTGTTCTTTTACTTGGAGCAGGTGGATTGTTTAGTATGTGGGAAGCAGTTTTCGCTGATGTTGGTGTTGCTTTATTATGCATTTTAAATTCAATGAAAGTTATGAAATAAATATTGATTTTATCAATACAGTGTGATATACTTTTGATGAAAAATATATATTACTAAGGAGTATTTATGAAATTACAAGTATATTTAAATTTTGAAGGTCAAGCTGAAGAAGCAGCTATTTTTTATAACGAAGCATTAAATGGTTCTGAACTTCAAGTTTTAAAGTTTGGTGATTTACCTGCAAATCCTGATCATCCGTTACCTGAACAATATAAAAATTATGTTATGCATACAGAAGTACGTTCAAATGATTTTGTTATACAAATTTCAGATGTAATACCTGGTATGACTCCTGTTGCATTAACAAAAGGTAATAATATGAGTGTTACTTTAATTTTTAATTCTGATAAGGAAATTACTGAAACCTTTAATAAGTTATCTGAAGGTGGAACTGTTATTATGCCACTTGAAAAAACAATGTGGGCTGAAAAATATGCTTATTTTGTAGATAAATTTGGTACACCATGGCAATTAAATTTCCCTGGTGACAAAGTTTATGGTAAATAGAATTTAATATTTATATTGAAATTTTTGCTTAACATCTTAGGGTGAAAGGAGTTAGGTTATTGCAATAAAAAGAATTTATTAAAAAATATGTAGGTACAGTAGAGATTTACTTTAGGATAAGTATTATAAAGATATTAATAAATAAAAATAAAAATGATTAAGTGTAAATTTGATTTTATACTTAATCATTTTTTTAAAATTATAGAGAGTTAAATATTACATAAAAATCAATGATTACTTTGCATTTGGCAACGTTGCAAAATAGATGAAAAATCTCTAAAATAATGATATAATAAAAATAAAAGGACGTGAGCCAATACAATTATCATTATTTAGAGAAGAAACAAGTAAATATACAAATTGTAAAAAATTTTATGAAGAAATAAATAAAATATTACCAATAAATGTATGGATAGAACTTATAAGCCCATATTATTATAAAAAAGAAAAGATTGGCAGGACGTAGCAAAAAAGAAATAGAGATTTTATTAAAAGTATATTTAATAAGACAGTTTTTTGGACTATCATATGAGCTATGTGAAGACGTGGTACCGCAAAGAAATGCGGTCAGCGTTAGCAGATTTTCATAAAATGAAAATACTAAAGGTTCATGAAAGTATTTCGGCAAGAAATTTTTGTGGAATAATAATATATAGCAGATTATTTCAAAAAGTGACAAATCAAAGTCTGGGGCGTCAGATAGTGATGTGACTAAATCAGCTAAGCTTGTATTATCTAATAAAT
>JBKECM010000039.1:0-18299 GCA_047974615.1 Lachnospirales bacterium | reverse complement strand
ATTTTCGTCTAAGCTACAAACTCATAACATACGTCATATTCTGTATAATATTTACGTTCATTGAAGCCCACCTTCATTTTGTATTGTAATATGTCTGTCTCAATGTCAGCTCTAATTAAATGTATGCTAGGTGCTTTTGCCTTAACTTTCACTCCATACTTACTACCATGTTTTACAAGCTCCGGTTCAGAAAGTTCCATTTCTGATAAAAGAGGTGTAACAACACCATAACCCTTAACGTTTACTTCTTCTAAAGCATTACGAACTTTATCATAATCTCTTTTTGTACTAGCAAGAATTTTAATTTTACTAAAAAGTTCATATTCTGAATTTATATCCATTTCAGAAGTTTCACTCAACACCTTGTAAAATAAATCGTTATTTACATTAATATCAATAAAAGTAGTACCATTTCCTAAATCTATACTATCAACATAAGCCTTTTTAACAAACTCATTTTCATTAATGACGTTAATATTTTCTTTAACTTCAACTAGCTTTAAAACTTTTGCAGATATATTTTTTACACTATCAAGTATTCCCGCTTTAAGCCAATGACTATTATCTAAAGTTTCAATCCATTTTGGAAGATTGAAATATATTTTTCGTACTGGAAACTCATATAGTAAACGTTCCAATACATTATGGATATCCTCACTTCTCATTTGAGCGACATTCATAGGTATAACTGTAACATTATGTTGTTCTTCAAGCTCATTCTTTAATATTTTTGTAGCTTCACCAAAAGGCGTCGTAGTGTTTAAAATTATAACAAAAGGCTTACCTAACGCCTTAAGTTCATTTATAACCCTACTTTCAGCTTCTATATAATCTTTACGTTCAATACCTGCTATTGTGCCATCAGTTGTAACAACAACCCCTACAGTCGAATGGTCAGTAATAACTTTTTTTGTACCAAGTTCAGCTGCTTCATTAAATGTCATTTTATTTTTACTCCACGGAGTACTAATAAGACGTGGGTTATTTTCTTCATCAAGATTACCGATAGCATTTTTTACAATATAGCCAACACAATCAATTAAACGAACTTTCATTTTAATATCTTCATTAACTATAATTTCAGATGCTTCAGCAGGTACAAATTTTGGCTCAGTAGTCATAATTTGTTTACCTGTACCACTTTGTGGCAACTCATCTTGTGCTCGTTCTTTACTATGTACATCATTAATATTTGGTAAAACAAGTTCTTCCATAAATTTTTTGATAAAAGTTGATTTACCTGTCCTTACAGGTCCCACAACACCAATATATATTTCACCCTTCGTTCTCTCTTGAATATCCTTGTACAAGTTAAAATTATCCATAAATAACCTCCTATATGTATAAAAATTTTATAGTCTTACTATCCAGTAACCTAAGCAGCCATCACAAGTTTCTTGATTTGCTTTTTCAGGTTTAAATTGTAAAATCCCAGCATTTACAGCACGATTTAAGTTATCTTTAAGAAACAAATCTCTTATTCCAAGTAAATGTCTAACTTCATTATTTTTTGTATAATATTCACCTAAAATCATAAGCTTATACTTATCATAGGCATCAACTATTATAGGTTCGTAAAAAAGCTTCCAATATTTTTTTTGTAGAACCCCAAGTTCTTTAATAGAAATAATACGCCAATCAACATCAATATTTTGTTTTTCAAAAGGTATAATCTTTTCGTAAGTTTCAAATATATTTTCAATGCTATTGTTAGAATTATTTAGTTTATCTTTTTCAAGATTTTTTTGGTTTAACCTTGCTACTTCTTCGTCACTCTTAGATGAAAGTTCAGCCAAATTTTCGACTTCATCTTTTAATTTTTCAAGTATTTTTAAAGAATAATTTGTATGAGTATTTTCCTCATCACCAAAAATCGCTTTATTAAAATCAGAAATTTTACCTTTTCTTATTTTATCTTTATTTATAGATTTTTTATCTTCTTCAAAATTAGTGTTCACATTTTTATTTTCCTTATATATAGTGTTTTCATCTAAAATTAATGTTTCTTTTAAAGTTTCAAGTTCAATCGGTTCAACCCAAAGACTTTTGTTTTCGATTTTTCTGTATATATCACTACTTTTAACTTCTTCATTAGTGTCTACTTCAAGATTTACCTTTATATCTTCTAAACATTTATTCCTTTCTTCCTTTAAAATAGATTTATATTCTATAATATCCTTATCAAAAATATAATCTTTGTCTACATTACCAAAAAGTAATATTAAACTTTCTTTATTTTTATTGCTTTTAACTTCTATAAATACTGCCTCAGCATTACTAACATCAAATATTTCTATTTTACTATTTTCATAAATGCCTTTAAATTCTCCTACACCATTTGTAAAATTCAATTTCCCTAAAGTAACATAGTTATGTAAACCTTCACTTTTTGTATTAAATATAATATTAACACAATGTGGTTCACCCATAGTTAATCCATATGCCTTTACTTTTATTGTTGTTTTATCTTCCTTATCCTCAATGATACAACTACCAAAAATTTTTTTGTTTTTACCTTGATATGTATCCTTAAATGTACATAATTGTATTTCTTTTCTATAATAGTTCACCATATAAATCACCTCAAGTAATTATATGAAAATTTTTTAATTATATGCGTTTTTAAACAAATAAAAAATGTAGAGAAACTCAATATTTCAAGTTTCTCTACATTATATTTATTTATATTATATTTGTATCAATTTATTTATATGAATCAATAACAACTGTATTCCTGCCATTTTCTTTTGCAATATAAAGCATCTTATCTGCTCTCTCTAAAATACGGTCAATAGATTCATCAATATTTTTTTTATATAAGCTAATACCAATGCTTATTGTAACTTTCAGTTTAACATCATCAATTACAAGCACATCATTTTCTACTAATTTTCTTATTTTTTCTGCAAAAATATAAGCACTATCTTTGTCTATATTTTTTATAAATAGAACAAATTCTTCTCCACCATATCTTGCAAAAATATCTTTATCTCTGATATTTGAGTTTATTTTGTTTACCATATTACATATAACTTTGTCACCTACAAGATGTCCATAAGTATCATTAATTTTTTTAAAAAAATCAATATCAATCATAGCAACAGCACATAAAGTTTTATTATTTACACTTTCAAAAAAAAGATCAGTTCCTAGTTTATAAAAAGTATTTCTGTTATATATTTTAGTTAAATAATCATGGGTAGCCATAAAATGCAATCGTTGCTTTATTTCAACTTGAGAAGTAACATCATATATTAGCCAACAATTTAAATAACTTTTTTTATTTTTCTGCAGTTGACTTTTTTGAATATTAAAATATTTTGTACTATCCCCTACAGTAACATTAAAATCTATAACTTTATCTTGCTTATTTTTCGTAAAAAATATTTCAGGTAACCCTTTATATTCGCTAATATGAAGACCTACAATAGAGCTTTCAAGTGAAGGAAATATTGCTTTAGTAATAATATTTGAATCAATGTAGTTATCATTTTCATCTGTTAAAATATATCCTGTATTAAGATTATTCAAAACATAGGAACGAGCAAATCTTGTTGTAATAAAAAATTCTTTAAACATTATGTTATATCCATAATATAAACATAAAAACAATAATGCAGCAGGAGTAATATCAATTCCATAAGGTGTAAGGTTAAATAAATATAAAATACTTATTGCAAAAGGTATAATCATACCCTTTATTATAAATGATATTTTTCCTTTAATATTCCTATCACCTTTATAGTATGCTTTTATCATAATATAAATAGAAATTAAAATTAAAATTACAAAATATATATATAAAATATCACGGTATATTGAACCTTTAAACTTTAAATAATAAATGCCTAAATTTTTAGCTAAATCAAATTCCTCATAAAATAAACCATTTATAGGAAAAGTTAAAACTAAAATAAAGCTTATAATAGGTATTATAAACATTGAAGAAAAAAGCAATTTATTATTGATTTTATTTTCCGTATACTCACATACAAGCAATAAGAAAAAAGGACCAATAAATGAAAAGCCTAAATATTCAAATATAACTGCTATTTTAGCTTGCCATAAACCAACAGAAGTAACTTCAATAACTACACCCAAAATATAAATAAAAATATGTAAAACTAAATAACTAAAAACTACGGTATTATTTCTTTTACTTTTAAATATTGATAAATAAAGTAATATTAGTGATACTAGTGCTGATAAAATAAATATCATAACTATTGCGTTCATAATTCTATCCTCTAAAAAGCTAATTTATTATAGCTTGATTTCTACCAGATTGCTTTGCTTTATAAAGATTGTCATCTGCACTTTTTAATAAATCATTTAAATCTGTATGTATTTGCTTATCAAAAAAACTACAACCTATACTTACAGTAACATTAAAGGATTTATTATTAAATACAAATTCTTTTTCTTCAATTATTCTATTAATTTTTTTACAAATAGGCACCAAAGCTTCTCTAGAAATATCATTTAAATATATTACAAATTCTTCTCCACCATATCTACCTATTACATCTTCTTTACGTGTTAAGTTTGATAATCTACTAGCAACTTCTTTTATAACGTAGTCACCACATAAATGCCCATATTTATCGTTTACTCTTTTAAAATAGTCAATATCTATCATTAACATAGCTAGATTTGAACTTTCTTTGTTTATTTCAAAATTATTCATAACTTCATCATAAAAGGTTCTTCTATTAAAAATCCCAGAACCAGTATCATATTTAGCCATATATTCTAAGTCTAACATAAGCCTACGATATTCAGTAGTGTCATTTATAAGCCATGCAAATATTTCAACACCATTTTTATCCATAACTGAAGTAATATTCAAAGTATAATCAATAATAACATTTTCTTCATTTTCAATAGAAAATTCAAGAAAAGACAAACTTTTATCCTTAAGTTTATTAATATCATTATTTTGAATTATTGTAAAGATATTTCTATTCTTTTTTGAATTTTTAAGTTGAGGAAATATACTTATTGCTTTTTTATTCGAATCAATATAGCTTCCGTTATTATCTATAAGAATATAAGCATCTTGCATTTCTTCTAAAGCAAATCCACGTGAATATGAAGTATGAGTAAATGCATTTTTCACATACAAGTCATAACCTAAAGCTAAATTAATAATTGTCGCAAATATAGGAGTTATATCAACACCATATGGTGTAAATCCAATTATATACAACACTTCACTTACTAAGGACATAAATGAAACTATTAATAAAGTAATTATTCTCAATTTCGATTGCTTATCACTTTTAATATAACATTGTATCAATGATACAAAAGCATATAAATATAGTATATAGAAAAAAATGTACATTGCATAGTAAATAATAGTACCTGATATATCAGCACTATTTATATTATCGTATTTTACTATATCAAAACTTTTAAAAACAAGTCCCGTTTTATTATTCGTTAATACAAGTACAAAGCACAAAGATGCCAATAACATTAAAACCACAATACTTTTAATACTTTTTATAGGTTCACCAATAAATTTTTTAATGTATAACATATAAAAAACAGGTATAAACGGAAATCCTAAATACTGAATACATATAGAAACAAAAGCAAAGCTTTTATTATTCGAATAAAGTTCAGTTATACAGCCAATTGTATATAACCATACTGCCACATTAAAATATACATAATATTCATTTTTAATAACTGCGTTTTTAAAAATTGCTCTATACAACAAAAAGAAATTCGTAAAACCGCATAAAGTAAATAAAACGATTAAAATATAACTTCCCACACAACTCACCATTTCCAATTTTTGTATGAATATTATACCATACTAAAAATATATATGCAATACAATTCAAAATCAAGTATCTAATTTTCAAAATCAAGTATCTAATTTTAAAGTTTGATTAATTATAAAATGGAATTATTTAAATACTTGTGCAATAACTCGGCAATGCAAATGGTTAATAAATTTTCTGCAAAAACAAAAGTGAATATTAAAAACTCATTTATTAGACTTCTTTACTATATCATCACTATTTTTTCTAAAAGAAAGCCCATTGTAACGACTTTTCCCATAAATTACGAAATATATAGTTGTATTTTCACACATAGAAATTTACACATAACACAAAAAAACAATACTACAAAGCACACTTGTATTTTATTATATGATATTAGCAACGTTGCAAAATTCAAGTAATGGCACATTGCAAAAGAAAAAATCAAATTTCCACAGTTTTTATCAAAAGACGCAAAGCCATTGTTTTGTAAAGAACTCGATGAACAAGGGCGACAAAGTCCTTTTCACGTAGTGAAAATTCCGAGATGAAAATGGATTTTTCTATATTTTGCTATGAAGCCTATTTAAAATGTTTTCATTAAAATAATAAACTGCATAAAATAAATTTTATGCAGTTTATTATTTTATAGATATTTTTTTAAATCATCAACTTTATTTAAACTTTCCCAAGTAAAATCAGGGTCCGGTCTACCAAAATGCCCATAAGCAGCAGTTTTTCTAAATATAGGTCTTCTTAAATCTAAAGTTTTAATTATTCCAGTAGGTGTTAAGTCAAACTCTTTTTGAACGATTTCTTCAAGTTTTTCATCAGCAACTTTACCAGTACCTTGTGTATTAACTAAAACAGAAATAGGTGATGCAACACCAATAGCATAAGCAAGCTCTATTTCACATTTAGATGCAAGACCAGCTGCTACAATATTTTTTGCAACATATCTTGCCATATACGCTGCAGAACGGTCAACTTTTGTTGGGTCTTTACCAGAAAAAGCTCCACCACCGTGACTTGCATATCCGCCATAAGTATCAACAATAATTTTACGACCAGTTAAACCGCAGTCACCTTGAGGTCCACCAATAACAAATCTACCTGTTGGGTTGATATAGTATATAGTTTCATCGCATAAAAGTTCAGCTGGTATAATAGGCTTAATAACTTTTTCAATAATATCTTTTCTTAAAACATCATTTGTAACTTCTTCTGAGTGTTGTGTAGATACAACAACAGCTAAAACACGTGTAGGCTTTCCATCTATATATTCAACCGTAACTTGAGTCTTACCATCAGGTCTTAAATAGTCAACAACTTTATCTTTACGTATTTTTGTAAGTTGTTGAGCTAATTTATGAGATAAGTATATAGGCATAGGCATAAGCTCAGGAGTTTCATCACAAGCATAACCAAACATCATACCTTGATCCCCTGCACCACAATTTTCCTCTCCACCTTCTCCACGTGTTTCAATAGCTTCATTAACACCTTGAGCTATATCTGGAGATTGTCCACCAAGGGAAACAACAACACCACAAGTATCACAGTCAAAACCATATTTTGCTCTATCATAACCTATATCACGTACAACACCACGTGCAATTTTTTCTATATCAACATAACAATCAGTTGTTACCTCACCTGCAACCATAATTAAACCTGTCTTAACAAGTGTTTCACAAGCCACACGTGCAAGTGGATCTTTTTCAATAATAGCATCTAAAATACTATCCGAAATTTGGTCACATATTTTGTCTGGGTGTCCCTCTGTTACTGATTCAGAAGTAAAAATTCTTTTCATATCATTCTCCTTTTTGGCGAACTTAATCGCAAATTTAATGTACCCTAATTCTTATCTATCTATATTTCATACAAAGCATACTTAACTTATCATCATTTTTAATTTTAAATTTAAATGAAATTTGACTTTTCTTTGCAAATCTTAAATCAACAATATAGAATTTTACAAAGTATTTTTCTAAAAATAATAGATTATTGAATATTATTCCAATGTTTTCATTTAATAAAAAAAGCCCTAAACGGGCTAAAAAAACTTATCTTCTGCATATGCAGGGGAATTAGCACCTTTATAGGTTGCTGGGTTTCACTGGGCCCGTATCCCTCCACCACTCTTGATAAGTATAATATTCATTTGTATAGATACATTATCTTATAAAAATACTAAAAAGTCAATAGCAAAATATAAAATTTATTTAAGTCTTTCTTTTTTTCTCATTTTTTTAAATTCGTACATTTTAAAATCTGCTGTTTCTATGATTTCTTCTTCACTTTTTATGGAAAAATTTGATACATCAATAGCACCATAACTTATAGACATAGGAAAATCAAAACCATAGTTCATAAGAATATTATCTACTTCACTTACTCTTTTACTAACCTCATCACTATGCTTACAAGCAGTTAAAACGGCAAACTCATCTCCACCAAGTCTACAAACTATATCTTCTTTATCAAAATGTTCTATAAGTAGTTTAGCAACAAGTTTTAAATAATCATCACCAGCTGCATGACCAAAGTTGTCGTTTGCATATTTTAAACCATCTAAATCTATCATACAGAAAGAAAATTCTAAATCATTTTCAATATAATCTTTAAAAGTATCTTTTAGAAAATGTCGGTTGTTTATTCCTGTAAGTTCATCAGTGAAAGCTTTTACCTCAATAGCATTTAAAAGTTCTTTTTCATTAGTTCTATCAGCTATATAGTGTACAAAAGCATAATCTTTTCCCCATTTTATTGAATATGTATTAACAACAAGTACCGTATAGGGTTCATTAAAAGTAAATTCACGAGAAGCTTCTAAATGCTCAGTATTATGATAATTTTTAATAAAATCTAGTACAACATTATTTTCATCTGTATTTATGGAAGCTTTTGTTAGGTCTAAAAAAGTTTTACCTGTAGTATTTGCATATAACAACTCACCATTATCTCTGGAAGTAACGATAATCCACTCTTTAATACCATCAACAATAGATAAAATGAGCTTCGCACCATCTTCAACGATTTTAGTTTGCTCTTTTAAAGTAGACTCTCTTTCAGAAAGTTGTGAAGTCATTTGATTAAATGCTTCAGAAAATTCACCTAAAAAACTAACTTTCTGGCTATAGTCACCATTGCTTACTTGACTTGCTTGCCACGTTAAATGTCGTAAATTTGAATGAAGTTCTTTAAGGTCAGATGCAAGAAAATTATGTCTACTTGGTATAGGAACATCAAAATGACCTTGTGAAATATTTTTTAAAAAAACATTCGCTTCATCTAAAGAAGATGCCATATATAATATAGCACTTTGCAACTCAGCAAATTCCTCATTTTTACATAGCATATCGTCAGTTATTTGTTTTTTTAATAACATATTTCTTATTTGCTGTACAAATAGATCAGTATCATTCTTTAGCATACTCTAACCTTCGTCTTAATTTATTTTAGCCTCAAATCGACAAACTCTTGCTCCACTAGCCCAACAGTCGATTTCTCTTACAACATAATTTTGTTTTGTATATTCTCTTAAAATGCCTGCTAAAAAGCCTTCATCATAGTTGCAAACAGTTTCACCTGTAATAGGTAAACCAGAACAGTCGAGGTCTTCACCAACAGTAATAATAGCTTCACCTGTTTTTTCATCAAACTTTTCAACACGTAAAATACCAATTTTACTATTTTCTAAAACAGATTGTAAACTAGCTATAAAAGCTTCAAATGGTAATGATAAATCAAGCATTTTATGCGCAAACTCAGTACCAGCTAAATCACCAGCATTTCTGAAGATTTCTATAGTTGTATCATTGCCATAACGCTTAATTAACTCAGCTTTTATTGTAAATTGGAAAAGACGATAAACATAAACTGGCATATCTTCGCCTAAATTTAAACGGCCATCTTTCACATCGCCTATTGAATCCCATGAAAAGTTTCCAAGATTTTCTTCTTCAAATAATTTAAACATAATTTCCTCCTAGTTATTGTCATTTTTATTATTAAGTATATTTGTATTTATTCCTAGCTTACCTAATCCGTTACGCATATTAGTGTCAGCTTTTTTATTTTCAAAACTTAAAAAATCATAATATCCGATATTACCATCTTTCAAAGCTTTAGCAAGTGATAAAGGTATTTCTGCCTCAGCTTCAACAACTTTAGCTTTCATCTCTTCTACACGTGCTTTCATTTCTTGTTCATAAGCTATAGCTATAGCTCTACGTTCTTCAGCCTTTGCTTGTGCTATTTGTTTATCTGCTGTAGCTTGCTCAATTTGTAAAGAAGCACCAATATTACGTCCTATATCAATATCAGCAATATCTATAGACAAGATTTCAAAAGCAGTACCACTATCTAAACCGGCAGAAAGCACAAGTTTCGATATATTATCAGGGTTTTCAAGAACAGCTTTATGCGAATCGCTAGAACCAACAGTTGTTACAATGCCTTCACCTACACGTGCAATGATAGTTTCTTCACCAGCACCACCAACAAGTCTATCTATATTGGCACGCACTGTAACACGAGCAACAACCTTAACTTCAATACCGTTTTGTGCAACAGCAGAAATCCAAGGAGTTTCAATTATTTTTGGTGTAACACTCATAGATACTGCTTGAAAAACATCTCTACCTGCTAAATCAATAGCAGCAGCTCTTTCAAATGTTAAATCTACATCAGCTCTAAAAGCTGCAATTAAAGCAGCAACAAGTCTATCAACATCGCCACCAGCTAAGTAGTGACTTTCAAGTTGATTTATACTAAGTTCAAGACCCGCCTTATTTCCTTTTATTAAAGGCATAATAATATTAGCTGGCTTAACACGTCTTAATCTCATACCTATAAGTGAAAAAAGGCTAACTCTTTCACCAGCAGCAAGAGCAGAAATCCATAAGCCAACAGGTACAAAAGAAAATAAAATACTTACGCAAAAAAACAGTAAAAATATTACAATAAGAACGGGAAAAAAATTAATACCTGTTAAAAAAATAATGTTCATATTTCACCTACACTCTTTCTACAAAGATTTTTCCATCTTTAATATCAACAACAACAATTCTTTCATTTTTATCAATATACCCGTTTTTCGATATACCTTCAAAAGTTTTATCATTAACAATAAAAAATCCAACAGGTTTAAAAACAGTTTTTGTAACTCCATTTAAACTGAGTAAATCAGCATTATTTTCTTTTATATCTTCATTTACTCTTTCAGAGTTTACAACTTTATTTAAAACTTTATATTTTTTAATAACAAACCAAAAAACTACCGCCATAACACACAAAGTTATAAGTTCCATACAGTAATAAAGTAAAGGGTTTTCTGTAAAATAAGTTAAAACAAGTGATATACCAACGCAAATTAAACTTGTAATTCCTAAAAATCCAAAGCCAGTAACAAAAATTTCTAAAAAAGCAAGTAATATAGCAACTAAAAATAAAATAAGTATGATATTTACCATAACAAACCTCCTTATTTAAAAGTGTTTTTATTAAAATCCATATATCCCATATTATATTGTCTTCTGTAATCATTAGGTAATTTTTTTTCATACATCTTAAAAATACTTCTAAAATGCATTACACTTTCAAAACCTGACTGTGCTGCAATATATGCATCATCATAATCATCTTCACGTAAAAACTTTTTAGCTTTCTCTAACCTTTTTTTCTGTACATAGTCATAAGCAGAACTATTAGTATATACAGTAAATAAACTATCTAAATAATCAGGAGAAACATTTAAACCTATAGCAACCTTTGTAATACTAAAATTTTCATAATAATATTCGTCAAAAAAATTTTTAGCAGAGTTGTATAAATCTTCGGCCTGCATTTCCCTTAAATTATTTATAAACTCGCAAAAATCGGTAACAAATTTAATTAAATATTTTTTACCACTATCAATATCGTTTATCTCTTTAATTTTGTTATAATTCACATTTTTTTTATAAAAATCATCGCCATCTATCCCCTTAGCACTAAGTTGCATATCAACTTCAATAACTAAACTATGAATAAACTTTGAAATATATTTTGAAGGTAATTCTTTTACTTTTTCTAAATCTTCAAAAACCTTTTCGATTTGAATTAAAGCATATTCTAATTCTCCTATAACAGTGGTAAAAATAAGTTTACTCTTTTTTTCTTCTGTTATTCTATGGGAAATATTATTATTAGTTTCTACATATTCTATAGGTATAACTGTGTTGTACCCTAAATAAAAACGATAATTTGTAGCAGTAACAGCTTCGTTAAAAGTTAAAGATATATTACTTATATCTTCATAAAAACGACCAACACCAATAGTTACCTTTAGGTTTAATTCTTTAATCAAGTTTTCAATTAAGATTTCAGCCATACTAATAGCCTTCGTTAAATCTTCAAAACTATTAGTAATAACAACTAGTTGATTTAGTGATGAAAAAAATGAAACATGTTTAATTTGTCCAAAAGTTCTGCCAACCCAATATTTCATTTTAGAAATCATAATATTTTTTTCTTCATCTTCTAAAGTCAAAATAATTTTTTTATAATGGTCAATTCTAATTACAAAAATTCTATATCCCGAATCTAAATCAATATCAAAATATTTCATAGATGTAAGTATTTCACCGATATTACGAATACTACCATTTGTTAAATTTATAAGAAATTTTTCTTCAAAAAGATCACGATTATTAATTGTTTTTTCATATATTTTATCACTTAATGATTTATGTTCAGTAATCTCATTTAAAAAATTATTATAAAGTTCAATACCTTTTAAAATATTATATTCTCTATTAGGCTTTGCATAAGTGTATATGCCATTTACAGAAGAGAACTGTTTAATGTATGAAGTATCATCAACTGACCCAAAATAAACAATTTTAAGTAAAGGGTATTTTTCTGTAAATTCATTTATGATAGAAAATGTTCTAATACCATAAAATCGTGCCTCTAAAAAAATCAAATTCACATTATTTTTACTAATAATTTTATCTACATTTTCATTTGAATTTAAACTAGCATATACAGCTCTAACATCATAAGGTGACTTTTTAATAGTATTTCTAATATATTTTATACTATCAAAATCTTTATCCATAATCAATATACTAATCATTCCATCACCCCACCATGAAATATTAAAATTAAAAAAATTTTATTATAGTATTATTTAAAATCAATTTTAATCTATATTTTTTTATTATTATTTACTTAATTATAACATAAAAAAATTTTTTTGTCTATTTTTTTGTAAAGGTGAAAAATATATAGAAATCTTGCATAAGTACTATATTTATGCTAAAATAATGAAGAAAAAATAAAAATTCGAGGTTTAATATGAAATTTAACAAAAAAAAAATAATTATTGCAGCTATATCACTTACTCTTTTAAGTAGTTGTGGTACTGACACATCTAGCACAAGTAACACTGAAGACCAAAGTGTAGCTACAGAAACAGAAAATACAGCTGCAATCGCTGAAGAAACTGAAACACCTGATGAAGTTTCTTTTTTAAATCCTACTGACCCTTTAACTTTTGGTTATATGTCAAGTATAGATAACCTTCCTTTTATTTATGCTGATGAATTTGACCTATACGAACAATATTCAGTAAACTTTGAGCTGATTCCTTTTTTTGCAGCTAATGAAAGAGATATGGCATATCTAGGAGGAGAACTTGACGGTATAGCTTGTGATTTACTTGCAATGGCATCATACTATAAAAGTGAAAAACCTGCTATAATAGCTGGTTCAAACACATCTAATTTTTCTTTAGCCGTAAATAGTAACTCTGGCATAGAATCCATAGAAGATTTAGAAGATAAAGTTATATTATATTCAAAAAATACAGTAATAGATTATACTATCGATAAAATGTTAGAAATTGCAAATCTACCTATAGATTCTGTTACAAAAGAAGCAGTACCTTCTATGCCTTTACGTGTAGAAATGTTACTTGCAGGAGAGGCAGATGCTGCACTTATGCCTGATCCTTTCGCTACAACAGCAAGAGTTGGTGGTTCAAATATTATATTTGAAAGTCAAGACTATAACATAGGAGTTACAGGTTTTGGTTTTGAAAAAGAGTTTTTATCGGAAAATCAAGAACTTGCATATGGTGTTTTATCTGCTTATAACGCAGCTGTTGAAGAACTAAATAAAATGACAGATGATGAGTTTACAGAATACATTTTTTCAAAATTTGATTATAGTGAAGATTTAAAAGGTGAATTACCACGTTATGACTTTAAGGCATCTTCTTTACCAGAAATAGAACAGTTTGATGACGCATTCTTATGGGCACAAACACACGATTTAATTGAAACTATACCAACTTATGAAGAAGCAACATTAGCAGAAAATTAGGAATTTTATAATGTTAAAAGTTAAAAATCTTAATATAACTTATGATAACAAAAAAATTGTGGAAGATATAAATTTTAATGCAAATAAAGGTGAACTTTGTGTATTTTTAGGATTTACAGGTGCAGGAAAAACTTCAATATTTAACTCTATTGTTAATTTAGTAGAATATGAAGGTACTATCACTTTTAATGATGAAAAAATAGTTAATAAAGATATTACTATATCAATGAGTACACAACACTATGATTTATATAACTTTAAAACAGTTTATCAAAATATAGTTTTAGGACTAAAACTAAAAAAAATCGAAATAAACAAAGAACAAATATTTGATTTATTAAAAAGTTTTGATTTATATGAGCACCGTAACAAATTTCCAAATCAATTAAGTGGTGGACAAAAACAAAAAGTATCTTTACTACGTAGTATAGTGCAAGAACCAGAACTTTTTTTACTTGATGAACCTTTTTCAGCACTTGACTCTTTCACACGTGAATATATGCAACAAAAATTACTAAAATATTTAGAAGAAAAAAAATGTGTCACCCTTTTGATTACTCATAGCATAGAAGAAGCACTTTTTTTAGGTGATAAGATTTTTATATTAAGTGAAAAACCAAGTAAAATTGTTAAAATTATTGAAAATGAAAAAGGAAAAGATAAAACAAGTGAAGATTTTCTTAAAAAGGTAATTGAAATAAGAAAATTTTTCAACCTATAGGTGAATTATGAATTTTAAAAAATATATAAAAAAAGAATACATCAGTACCCTTCTGTCTTTGCCTATACTCATTTTAATATGGCATCTTATACATATAAAACTTAATAGCAAAATTGTGCCGTCACCCTTCGAAGTATTTTTAAACATACCAGAAGTTTTACAAGATGCAGATACATCAATAAATATTACTTCAAGTGTAAAAAGAATACTAATTAGTATACTTATATCTGTAGTATTTGGTACAACTATAGGTGTTGCTATGGCTTTTAATAAATGGGTAGATAGACTACTTAGTCCAATTATATACCTAACATACCCTATCCCAAAACTTGCCCTATTACCTATAATCATTTTAATTTTTGGTTTAGGGGAAATTTCAAAAATAATTATGATTGTATCTATATTAATTTTTCAAATAATTACTTCTGTTCGAGGTGCAGTTTTAGATGTACCCAAAAGTAGCTATACATATTTCAAAATATTGGGCATCGGAAAAGTTAAAACCTTTTGGCATATAGTTACACCAACTATTATAAAACAATTATTTGTAACATTAAAGATAGCTACAGGAACTGCTATAAGCGTTCTCTTTTTCACAGAAACTTATGGTACAAAATATGGTGGACTTGGCTATTACATAATGGATATGTTTCAAATGGCAAATTATGTAAATATGTATACAGGTATTTTGTTGTTAAGTATTTTGGGCTTTGTAATATTCATATCCCTTGATATTTTAGAACGAATAATAACACCTTGGAATATTAAATAAACAATAAAAAATACCCTTTAATGACATTTCAATTAAGGGTGTTTTTTATTTACTATAAAAATCTTAGTTTAATTTTTTTTTGTATTATTTTAATTATTTTAAATTTCTCGAAAACCAATGAATTTTTTTATAATTCAAAATCATAGGATTAAAATCATAGTCTTTTTTACTTAATTAAACTCCAAATTACAAACCAAACAATAGGAACTAAAAGTGAAGGTAACATATTTAATGAATTGCAATCTTTAATTTTCAAAATACTTAGTCCTGAACTAAAAATTAAAAAACCACCTATTAAGGTTATTTCAGTTAAAAGCTCTGTTGTTAAGTAGGGTTCAATAATACCTGCAAGTATAAAAATTCCACCTTGCCATACAAATAAAACTACACCAGCAATAGCAATACCGAAACCATATGTAGTAGCCAAAACAAGTGACGTAACAAAATCTAAAGTTGCATTTGTAAACAAAAATGTATTATTACCATTTAAAGCACTTTCTATAGGACCAAGAATTGAAAGCGTTCCTATGCAAAAAAGCATAATTGCAGTAGACAAACCTTGACTCAAGTCACCCTTTGAAAACTTTTTAGTTAATCTTTCAAACTTACCGCTTAAGTCGAAAATATTTCCTGCTAAACTTCCAATAGCTAAACTTATTATAAATAAGACGGGGAAAATACTATTTTGCATATTTGTAACAATGGAATTTATACCAATACCACAAGCAGCAAGACCCATAGCATTATACAAAGAATCTTGATATTTTACATTTATTCCTTTTTTTATTCTACTACCAATTAAACTACCAATTAAAATAGCTAAGGTATTTAAAATTGTACCAATCATAAGCGACCTCAAATTTCTGAAAGTTCTGATAAATAATAGAAAAAAATATTAAGAGTTTTCCCCAAACCTGCCTATTAGGCTATTTTTATGACAGTTTCCTTAGTAATATTTTTTTCTTTACAAACTTTTTCAGTACCTCACAATTTTCTTTATTAATATTTTAAGGTGACCTCTAAAAACTCGCTTGATTTAATTTTCTTTTAAATTTTAAATAATTCAAGAAAGCTTCGACAACGCATAACAGCGTGTTTCTGCTAGGAGAAGCTGACGCAGAAATTTTGAAAATTTATAGAAAATTAAAAATAATGGTGTTTTTAGAGGTTGCCTTAAGATTATATTATATATTTTTACCGAAAAAATCTCGTTTGTTTAATTCTTTTTTACCCTCAATAATGGCCTTTATTGCTTCATCAAGCTGCTTAAGAAATTTATCTTTATCATAAGGCAGATTACCCTCTAAGGACAATAAATTTGATATATGTATGCAAGTTAAAAAAGTTTCACTCTTTACTTCCAACTCCTGTATAAAAGCTCTAATTTCTTTCACTTTTTCTAAATCAGATGCTTCTATAAATGAACCTTCCTGCACTCTATCATACAACTTTGTACCTTCCATAACGCTTAAATTCATAAGTCCAATACCTAGAGTTTTAACTTTATTTAATAAATTAGCAGTGCAAATAGCATTTGTAACGCCTAGATTTTCCCCTGCTACACCATACATTATTATAGAATAAAAATCCATTTTTGCATTATTTAATTTTAATAGTTGTTCTATTGCATCAAAAGAGCTATTTCCTTTATTTATATTTTCTAAAGCTTCATCAAAGCCCGTTTCAATACCAAAATAAAGCTCGTTTATTCCTAGTTCACGCAATATGCGTAACTCCTCAACACTCTTATTCTTTACAGAATTAATAGACGCATACATAGTTATAACTTCAATAAGTGGTAAGTATTCTTTAATTAAAATAGCAATCTCTTTTAGTTTTTCAAAGGATAAAGAAAAAGGGTCACCGTTTAGTAAATATATCCTTTTAGTATTTGGTGCTTTCAGCTTAATTTCACTTAAGTCTTGAATAATTTCTTCTATAGGAGAAACTTTAAACTTTACACCTTCATACATATTACAAAATATACACTTGTTGTGGGAACACCCAGACGTTACTTGAAGTAATAACGTATATGCTTCTGTAGGTGGTCTATATATTTTTTCATCGTAATGCATAATCCCCTCCTTTTTAAAATTATTTCACCTTACTTTTATAATCGCTTTCTTTAAAGCCTACAACAACAAAATCTTCACCTATAACAATAGGTCTTTTAACTAATCTACCGTCAGAAGATAACAAATCAATTTTTTCATCAAAACTTAAAGTATCAAGTTTATCTTTAAGTTCCATATCTTTAAACATTTTACCATTTTTACTAAAAAAATTATCAATATTCATATTACTTTTTTTAACCCATAACACAAGTTCATCTTTTGTTGCAGGTTCTTTTATTATGTGCCTTGTTACAAAACTATATCCCCCATCTGTAAGCCACGCCTTAGCTTTTCTTACAGTAGTTCAACTTGGAAAATCCATAAGTAAAAATTCATTCATAATATTTCCTTCTTTCTAATTTTTAATATTAATTTTATCACAATTCTACTTTTTTTTCAATAAATTTTAAACTGCTTTTAATATATGGTGACCTCTAAAAACTCGCTTGATTTAATTTTCTTTTAAATTTTAAATAGTTCAAGAAAGCTTCGACAACGCATAACAGCGTGTTTCTGCTAGGAGAAGCTGACGCAGAAAT
>JBKECM010000035.1:0-28193 GCA_047974615.1 Lachnospirales bacterium | reverse complement strand
ATTTCTGCGTCAGCTTCTCCTAGCAGAAACACGCTGTTATGCGTTGTCGAAGCTTTCTTGAACTATTTAAAATTTAAAAGAAAATTAAATCAAGCGAGTTTTTAGAGGTCACCTTAAATATGGAGAAATTTTGTTTTTAGATAATAACTTTAGTATTAATCAAAAAAAGGCAATAGATCATTTTAATGGGCCTATGATTGTTGTTGCAGGTCCCGGGTCTGGAAAGACAACAGTTATAGGAAATCGAGTTGTGGAACTTATTAATAAAGGGGTTAAAGAAGACGAAATACTTGTTATTACCTTCACTAAAAATTCTGCTGATGATATGAAAAACCGTTTTTTTTCTATTGCGAATATTGATGAAACAAAAGTAAATTTTTCTACATTTCATAAATTGTTTTTTCTTGTACTTCGCTCTTTTAGTAAATATAAGAATATAAATATACTTAATGATAACTTTAAACTAGAACTTATTAAAAAAATATTTCAAGAAAATTCTTTCTTTTGTGACGAAGAGAGTTTAGCAGACTTTCAAAGTGAAGTTACACTTTTAAAATCTAAATGTAGTCGAGATACTGAAGACATAAAATATTATTTTTCAAAGGATTTTTTTAGTGCTGTTTACATTAAATATGAGGAATTCAAAAAAGAAAATAATTATATTGATTTTGATGATATGATATATTTAGCTTATTATGAATTACTTGAAAATGAAAAGTTGCTAAAGTTTTGGCAAGAAAAATATAGTTATGTTTTGATTGACGAGTTTCAAGATATTAATGAAATACAATATAAAGGAATTAAACTTTTATATAATAAAAATAATTTTTTTATTGTTGGTGATGATGACCAAAGCATTTATAGTTTCAGAGGGGCAAGTCCTAAATTTTTTATGGATTTTAAACAAGATTTTCCAAATGCTTGCGAAATTCATCTTGATGTGAATTATCGTTCTACGGAACAAATAATTTCTTTAACAAATGCTATTATTATTGACAACAATAAACGTCTTGATAAAAATATAGTTGGTACTAGTCGAAGTGGGAAAAACCCTGTTATCTTAACTTCTTTAAGTACTTTTGATGAAAATAGATTTATAGCTAAAAAGATTGATACTTTGGTGCAAAATGGTGTTGAAGTTACTGAAATTGCAGTGCTTTATAGAACCAATATGCAGGGGCAAGGAATTGTTGATGCTCTTATGGATTACAATTTGCCCTTTGTTATTAAAGATGGCTTTAGAAGTATATATAATCACTTTATATTCAAAGATTTTATCGCTTACTATAATGCTGCTTCAAATATAGATTATAATAAAAATATTTTTAGAATTATTAATAAACCTAATAGATACTTAGGTAAGGCACTTTTAGAGGATATGGATAAACTAGAAGGAAATATTTTAAATAATATTTTATATAAGTCAAATCTTCCTGAGTGGCGTCTTGAAAGCACAAAAGAGCTTATGTATCATTTGAAAAATATTTCAAATAAAAAACCTTGTGACGCTTTTAAATATTTTTGTAATGTTATTAACTATGAAGAATATTTACTTGAGGTAGCTAGTCAAAGAAAAACTAGAGCTTCTGAATATTTCAAGGTTTTACAAGAACTTAAAGATGATATGGAAAGATTTGAAAGCTTTGCTGAATATTTTGACCATATTGAAAAGCTAGAGATGGAAATTTTAAAAAATAAAGATAACTTAGAAGGAATTATCCTTTCTACTTTACATAGCACAAAAGGGCTTGAGTTTGACACAGTTTTTATTGCTGGTGTCAATGAAGGCATTATACCTTATGATAAAGGTATAAAAGAAGGAAACATTGAAGAAGAAAGAAGACTTTTTTACGTAGGCTTAACTAGAGCTAAAAATAATCTTTTCATTTCTATGATTTCAAATAAAAATGATAAGTCTATTGAAATGTCGACTTTTATAAAAAAATTAATTAAAAGAAAGTAAGGTGTTATTGTGGATAAAAAAAATAATGATTATAAATCAAAGGCAAAAAAGAGAGCTAACTTTCAACGTGCTGTGGCACTTTGTTTGGCTGTAATGATGATATTATCTGCCTTTGCAGTTGTTTTAAGTATTTTTATTTAGTTTAAACTTATAAATTTATTATTAGGGTTAATAAAAAATAGTTACTACATAAGGGGGGATACCTTTTGTCTTTAGATAATATAGATGATCTTTTTAATGAGCAACCACTTAAGCTTGGAAAACAAGACTCTGGACTTGACGTGAGCGAACTTGACGTTGAAAAGCTTAAAAAGGATTTATTAAAAGATGAATATAAAAGAAATATAGAAAAACAAAGATTTGGTTTAAAGAAAATAATATTTAATGCGAAAAACTTTTTTGCTAATTTAGATATTAAATATTATATTATGTTACTTAAAATTGCAGTTGTTATTCTATTACTGTTGTTTTCATATTTTATGATTATGCAAGTTGTTAGTAAGTTTAGAGGGCAAAATGCTTTAAAGATTGATATTGAACAACCTAAAACTTATGTGAATAATGCAAATAACATTTATATTGATTACCCATTTTTTATTGATGGGGAAAAAAATAATCTGTTAAAAATACAAATTGACTCTCTGGCTACGAAATTTTATTTTACTTTACCCGTAGATAGAGAAAAATTTACACCTATTTTAATAGATGAAAATGGATATTATTATATATATGATTATGACAATGTCGATGAGGGCGGAGATTCTGGTGAAGTTATAGTTTTTGAGGGACTAAGAAGTGGAATTGAAAACTTTAGACTTATTTTTGTTAAAGATAATGGTATAGCTGAAAATACTATAGATAATGTATATTTTGATTTTAAAATGAGCGAACCTATATTTAAAACTCCTGTTAAATATTATACTGATGAGTTTAAACTTGATACGGTTGGTGAACATTTTGACATAGAAATACAAAGTTCTATTTTCTCATCTGCAAAATCCGAAATATATTTAGGTATAGAATATAATAATCCTAAAGTAGAATATGACTTCTCTTTAGAACGTATTGAGGAAAGTGTTTATTTAAGTGAGAACGGATTTAAGGTGCCTTTTAAAATTGATAACTCATCTGTTGATTTGATAAATTTGTCTTTAGTTGAAGATAATTCTAGTCGTATTGAACTTGGTAAACTTACTTTTGATGTTTTGAAAAATTTAAACTCAAAAATTATAGTTGGTTTTGAAGATTTCCATAGAATTTTTAAGACTAATAAAGAACTGAACTTACGAGATTTGTTTTTATCGCAACCTACAGAAAATGAAATTTTTGACCTTGAGCAATATACCGTTTATTTTGAAGGTGCAAAAAAATATGATGATTTACTTGTTTTAGTTGCACATGGTGTAGATGAGGAGTATGAAACTCCTTATGAAACTGTTTCTACTATAAATGAAGAAGGAAACTTGATAGAAACACAAGTGAAAGCTAATGAACCTATTGAACCTGAAAGAATTGAAATAATTGTTGATGCTACGCTTCGTGTTACTTTAGAAGATGGTACGGTTGAAACTATAGAAGGTGTGCCTATACGTGATAGAATAGGTACTGACATTAAGTTCCAAAGTCCTAATATAGTTGATGCTACAAGCAGTGATATGCAACTTGTGGTTAATAAAATAACTGTAGTCGAAGAAGGTGGAGAATATACTGTAGACTTAGGAAAAATTGATTCAAATGCTACAGATGTTTACAAGGATTACATTGCTTTTGTAGAAGAATCTGTTACAAATAGACTGAAATATATGTCAAATGAAATTTTAGTTAGCCAGTTAGAAGGCTTTAGTGATGAAGTTTTAAATGATGTGTATTTATCTGAAATATATAAACCAAGAGATATAGATGATAGGGCGAACTATGCTGTTGACGTTAAAAACTATGCCATTGACAATGCAGGGAACTTTATATGTGTTGTTACGGAAGAATGGTATGGGCGAGAAGGTAACGTAACTTTAAAAGAATATAATAAACATCATATTATAGTAGGTGAAGTTGACGGAGAAATGAAAATAATTTATGATAAAATAATTAAGGAATAGTGTATGTTAAAAATTATTAATTTAAAAGTAGCTTATAATTCTGAAATAGAGTCAGTTAAATACAAGCTTGCAAAAACACTTAAGGTAAATGTACTTGATATACAAAACCTTATAATTATTAAAAAGTCTTTAGATAAACGACAAAAAGGAAACTATCTTGATGTATATACTTTAACTTTTTCTCTAATAAATAATGTAGAAAGTGATTTTATATCAAAAAATGTTTCTTTATATAATGAAAGTACCTTTGAAGTATCTAAAGCAAAAAAACAAGGTGAAAAAGTTGCCGTTGTTGGTTTTGGACCTTGTGGTATTTTTGCTAGCTTATCACTTCTTAAAGCTGGTCTTGTTCCCGTAGTTTTTGAAAGAGGTGAAGAAGTAGAAAAGCGTCTTGAAAAAATAGAAATTCTTAGAAAAAATGGAGAATTAGACTGTGATAGCAATATACAATTTGGTGAAGGTGGTGCTGGTACTTTTTCAGACGGAAAACTTACAACAAATGTTAAAGATGAAAGAATAACTTATATCATTGATGAGTTTATAGGTTATGGAGCTAATAAGGAAATAAAAATCAAGAAAAAGCCACATATTGGAACAGATGTACTTAGAAATGTAGTTAAAAATATTAGACTCGATATAATTCAAAAGGGTGGAATAATTAATTTTTCATCAAAGGTTATTGATTTTGAAAAAAAAGATGATGGTATTGTACTTTCTATTAAAAAAAATAATGAAATTATAAAAGAAGAGTATAAAGCTGTTATTTTTGCAACTGGACATTCTGCTAGAGATGTATTTTTTACTATGCACAAAAATGGTGTTAAAATGGAATCTAAACCTTTTTCTTTTGGATTTAGGATAGAACATAAGCAAGAGTTTATAGATAGATATCAATATCAAGAGAACTATGACATTATGGACAAAAATGACATTATTCCTTGTGAATATAAAATTAGTACTCATCTTGAAAATGGTCGAGGAGTTTATACTTTTTGTATGTGTCCCGGTGGCGAAGTTGTGCCTTCTATGAGTGAAGAAGGAACTGTTGTTACAAATGGTATGAGCTCATATGCAAGAAATTTAGAAAACTCAAATGCTGCAATTTTAGTTTCTGTAAATAATGAAGATTTTTTGAAATTTAAAAATGAAGATACTCCTAATGAACTTGCTGGTATAGATTTTCAAAGGCATTTTGAAACTTTAAGTTTTCAAATAGGTGGCAAAAATTATTTTGCACCTTGTCAACTTACTTCAGATTTTTTAATAAATAAAAAATCTGAAAAATTTCAAGAGGTTATGCCTACTTATAAACCCGGTACTACTTTCGTTGATTTTAACGAATATTTACCTGAAGATTTAAGTAAAAGCTTAAAAGATGGTATTAAAGAACTTGATAAGAAACTAAGAGGCTTTGGAAGTAAGGGTAGTATTCTTACAGGTTTTGAAACACGTAGTTCTTCACCTGTAAAGATATATAGAGATGATTTTATGTTTACTAATATAGAAGGAATTATTTTCGCTGGTGAAGGTTCTGGATATTCAGGTGGCATTACTACCTCAGCTTTGGAAGGTATAAAAGCTTGTGAAAGTGTTGTTGCATATTATAATAAATTGCAAAGTTAATGAGAGGTGGGAATGAAAAAATTCAAAATTTTATTTGCTATACTCGCTATACTTTTACTAATGCTTATAATTATTTCATTACCTATTTTTAATGTGGAAACTGTTGTTGTAAATGGTATTACAGAAATAGATGAGATGGACATACTCTCTAAAATATATTATAAAGATAAAGTAAATATTTTTGCTGTAGATAGTCGTAAGTTTGAAAAAGAAATAGAAAAGTTACCCTATGTAAAAAGTGCAAGTATTTCAAAAAAATTACCTAATCAAATAATTGTAGATATAGATGAGAGAGAATGTATAGGCTATATGCTATATAGTAACGATATATATGTTTACATAGACGGAGAGGGCATAGTTCTTGATATGCAAAACTTTACAAAGGAAAATAAACCCTTTTTTGAAGGGTTGGGTATCGCTGAAGTTGTAAAAGGCGAAAAGTTATCCGTTGAAGATAAGGAAGTATACAATATCGCAATTACCTTAGCAAACGCTTTTGAAAGCTATGATTTTGGAGATAAAATTGTACGTATAAAACTTGATAATACTGTAGATCTAATATTCTATATTGACGATGTAAAAGTACTTTTTGGAAACTTAGACAATGTCTATAAAAAAATGAATTGGATTGATACTATAATTAATAATCAACTTGATGAAAATGTTTCCGGAACTTTAGATTTGCGTTATGTTGACAAGTATCCTATTTTTGAAGAAAATTAATAATTTTCAAAAAAATTAGTTGCATTTTAAAAAGAATTAGTATAGAATGATATTAAGCATAATTATTTAAAAATTTATTCGATATATATGGAGGTGTACTGTGGTTACTGGCGAATTTAAAGAAAAAGATTTTACAGGTGAAGCTATGAGACCTAAAATCGCAATTATAGGTATAGGTGGAGCTGGAAATAACGCAGTTAATCATATGATAGATAAAGGTATTGATGGTGTAGATTTTATTTCTATGAATACTGACAATCAAGATTTGCTTGCTAGTAAAGCATTAAGAAAATTACAACTAGGTATTAAATCTTCTGAAGGTCTTGGTGCTGGTGGTTTGCCTGAATATGGCAAAAAGGCTGCAGAAGAAAGTCGTCAGGAAATTGCTGATTTAATACAGGGATATCATTTAGTTTTTTTAACTGCTGGTATGGGTGGTGGTACTGGTACTGGTGCTACTCCTATTGTTGCGAAAATAGCTAAAGATATGGGAATTTTAACTATGGCAATTGTTACAAAACCTTTTATTTTTGAAGGTTCAAGAGTCGAGTATGCTGATGAGGGCGTTGATTCTTTAAAAGAAAATGTGGATTGTCTTATTGTTATACCTAATGATAAGATTTTAGATTTAGTTGAAGATGATACAACTGACCTTGAGGCTTTAAAGAAAACTGATGAAGTTTTATTTTTAGGTGTTAGTGGTATAGCAAGCATAATAAATGCAAATGGTGTTATTAATCTCGACTTTAAAGATTTAAGAAATGTTTTAAAAGATAGTGGTATCGCTTATATGGGTATTGGACAAGCTTCAGGGGATAAAGCTATTGATAAAGCTTTAAAAATAGCAATAAATAATCCTTTAGTTGATGAAAAAATAACTGGCGGTTCTTGTGGGCTTATTTCTATCCATTCTGCAAAGGCTAGCTTTAAAGATACAGCTAAATCTTTCGCTGAATTTAAAAGTTTCTTAAAAGATAATCCTAAAATGTACAATGGTATATACAAAGACGAAAGTTTAGGAGATACTATTTTCGTTACTGTTATTGTTACTGGTTTAAACTCTAATGCACAAGTTGATGTAGAAAAAGAAGTTGTAACTGCTAATGAAGAAACTCTTGACCAAGCAACAGAAATTAAGAGCAATATGCAACTTGGTGATACTTCTGAAATACCTATTGTTACAGAGGCGAAAGTTGGCGTTGCCACAAATAATCGTGAGCTAACTCCTATATCTCGTAGAACTATTGATATTCCACCTGTTTTTGGTAGAAGATAATAAATATTATAATATATTAAAGTGCTGACTTCTAAGGCGAAAATTTCCATATGAAGTCGCACTTTTTTGTGTTTTATGCAATTAATATTGACAAGATATGCTTTGTATGATATTATGATAGAATGTGAAAATAGGGTAAATTCCCTATTTTTTGTACTAAGTTAAAATTTGAGTTTTACTCAATATTATAAAATCCATTTTGAAAGGGTGTCAACCGATGGGAAAAAGAACAATTAGCAAAAAAAGTTATGGCAATATTCATCGTATGAGTTATCAAAGCGTTGAAGAAGCTACGGAAATGCCTAATCTTGTTGAAGTTCAAAAAGAAAGTTACGAATGGTTTTTAATTGAAGGTTTACAAGAGGCTTTTAGGGAAATTAGTCCTATTGAATCATTTGATAAAAAACTTGCACTTGAATTTGTTGGGTTTACTTTAGATAGTGAGCCTAAATATTCTATTGAAGAATGTAAAGAGCGTGATGCTACATACGCTACAAGTATGCGTGTTAAAACACGTTTGCATTTTGCTGATACAAATGAAATAAAAGAACAAGACATTTTTATGGGTGACTTTCCACTTATGACTGAAACAGGCACATTTATTATAAATGGTGCTGAAAGGGTTATTGTTTCTCAACTTGTAAGATCTCCTGGTATATACTATGATATGAAATATGATAAGGTAGGTAAGCAACTTATTACTGCCACTGTTATTCCTTCTCGTGGTGCGTGGATTGAATATGAAACAGATAGTAATGATATTTTTTCTGCTCACGTAGATAGAACTAGAAAAGTACCGGCAACTGTTCTTATGAGAGCTTTAGGTATAGGAACTGACCAACAAATAATTGACTTATTCGGTGAAGACCCTAAGATTATTGCTACTATTGCAAAAGATAGTGCGAAGTCTTGTGAAGAAGGTTTAATTGAACTTTATAAAAAAATCCGTCCCGGTGAACCTCCTACTGTTGATTCTGCAAGTTCACTTATTAACAGTATGTTCTATGATAGCAAACGTTATAGTTTAGCTCGTGTTGGACGTTATAAATTTAATAAAAAACTTTCTCTTGAAGGCCGTATTACTGGCACTCGTTTAGCTGAAGATGTTTACGCATTGGGTGAGCTTGTAGCAAGTAAAGGTGACATTTTAACTAGTGAATTAGCTTTAAATATTCAAAATACTGGTGTAGCATCTGTTACTATTGATTGTGTTGAACGTTCTGGTATTAAGATTATATCTAATAGAATGGTAGATGCTGACGTATATTTAAGTGCTTTCGACTTAAAAGCAGAAGATTTAGGTATTCGTGAAAAAGTTTTCTATCCTGTTTTAGAAGAATGTTTAGAAGAAACTGATATTAAAACTGCTATTTTTGATAGAATGGACGAATTATGTCCTAAACACGTTATTTTAGATGATATTTTAGCTTCTATGAGCTATGTTATAAATCTTGAATATGGTATTGGTGTAACTGATGATATTGATCACTTAGGTAATCGTCGTATACGTGCTGTTGGTGAACTTTTACAAAACCAATATCGTATCGGTTTAACAAGACTTGAAAAATCTGTACGTGAGAGAATGACAATAAATGCTATTGAAACTATTTCTCCACAAAATTTAATAAATATTAGACCTGTTACAGGTGCTATGAAAGAGTTTTTTGGTTCTTCTCAATTATCACAATTTATGGATCAAAACAACCCGTTATCTGAACTTACACATAAAAGACGTTTATCTGCCTTAGGACCTGGTGGTTTATCAAGAGAGAGAGCTGGATTTGATGTTCGTGACGTTCACTTCTCTCACTTTGGCCGTATGTGTCCTATTGAATCACCAGAGGGCCCTAACATTGGTCTTATTAATGCTTTATCTACTTATGCTAGAATAAATAAATATGGCTTTATTGAAGCTCCTTATTTACGTGTTGATAAATCTTCTGGTACTCCTTATGTTACTAAAGAAATATTATACTTATCTGCTGATGATGAAGAAGAATTAGCTATTGCACAAGCAAATGAGCCTATCAATCCTGATGGAACATTTGTAAACAAAAAAGTAGTTGCTCGTCTTGGTGAAGATATTTTAGAACTTGATGCAGTTGATATTGACTTAGTTGACGTTTCACCTAAGCAAATGGTTTCTGTTGCAACTGCTCTTATACCTTTCCTTGAAAATAATGAATCAACACGTGCCTTAATGGGCGCGAACATGCAACGTCAGGCTGTTCCTTTACTTAAAACTGACTCTCCTATTGTTGGTACTGGTATGGAAGGGAAAGTTGCTAAAGATTCAGGCGTTGTAATTATATCTAAAGAAAATGGTACTGTTGAACGTGTTACTGCTAATGAAATTGTTATTCGTAACAATGAAGGTGGACGTAGTATATATAAATTAACAAAATTTATACATTCAAATCAAGGTACTTGTATAAATCAAAGACCTATTGTAAATCAAGGTGATATTGTTTCTGTAGGTCAAACTATAGCTGACGGACCTTCTACTTCAGAAGGTGAGCTTGCATTAGGACGTAACCCACTTATCGCTTTTATGAACTGGGAAGGTTACAACTATGAAGATGCTATTTTGTTATCTGAAAAATTAGTTGAAGATGATGTTTATACTTCTATTCATATAGAGGAATATTCTCTTGAAACAAGGGATACAAAACTTGGTGCAGAAGTATTTACTCGAGATATTCCAAACGTTGGTGATGCACTTAAAAACTTAGATGAAAACGGTATAATTAGAATCGGTGCTGAAGTTAAACCGGGAGATATTTTAGTAGGTAAGGTTACTCCAAAGGGTGAAACTGAGCTTACTGCAGAAGAAAGATTACTTCGTGCAATATTCGGTGAAAAAGCACGTGAAGTTCGTGATAACTCTTTAAGAGTTCCTCATGGTGCTTCTGGTATTATAGTTGATGTTAAAATGTTTTCACGTGAAAACGGTGATGAGCTTCCTCCTGGTGTAAATGAAAATGCTTGTGTCTATATCGCACAAAAACGTAAAATTTCTGTAGGGGATAAGATGGCTGGTCGTCACGGTAACAAAGGTGTTATTTCTCGTATTTTACCTGTAGAAGATATGCCATTTTTACCAAATGGTAGACCTGTTGATATAGTTCTTAACCCACTTGGAGTTCCTTCTCGTATGAATATCGGTCAAATACTTGAAGTTCACTTAGGGCTTGCTTCTAAAGCTTTAGGTTGGAAAGTTGCTACGCCTGTTTTTGACGGTGCTAACGAAATCGACATAATGGATACTTTAGATTTAGCAAATGATTTTGTAAATGAAACTTGGGAAGTTTTTGAAAATAAATGGAGAAGTAAACTTACTCCAGATGTTTTCAAAACTTTAGAAGATAACAAAGACCATAGAGAAGAATGGAAAGGTGTTCCTCTTAACTCAACTGGTAAAATTCAATTACGTGATGGTCGTTCTGGAGAAGAATTTGACAACCCTGTAACTGTTGGTTATATGCACTACTTGAAACTTCACCATTTAGTTGATGATAAAATTCATGCTCGTTCTACAGGTCCTTACTCACTTGTAACGCAACAACCTCTTGGTGGTAAAGCACAATTTGGTGGACAACGTTTCGGTGAGATGGAGGTTTGGGCACTTGAGGCTTATGGTGCATCATATACACTACAAGAAATCTTGACTGTTAAGTCTGACGATATTGTAGGACGTGTTAGTACTTATGAAGCTATCGTTAAAGGTGAAAATATCCCTGAACCGGGTATCCCAGAATCATTCAAAGTTTTATTAAAAGAGCTTCAAGCACTTTGCTTAGATGTAAGACTTTTAAGAGAAGATATGACAGAAGTTATGATAAATGATACTTATGAAGAACCAGATGACTTAAACGATTTCTACGTCGAAGAGTTTGAAGATTCTAAACAAGGAGGAATACGTCAAGGTAATGATAGTGTTTTAAGTAAAGATATGGTCTTAGAAGAAGATATAGATGACTTTGATTCTACAGATGCTTTTGGATTAAGCGATGACGATGATGATTTTTTAGAGCTTGATTTAGATTTTGAAGATGAAAGTGATTTATAAGAGAGGGGAATTTTATGTCAATCCAAACTAATGAACAAGGTATTGTTTTTGATTCCATTAAAATTGGTCTAGCATCTCCTGAAAAAATTCGTGAATGGTCTAAAGGTGTTGTACTTAAGCCTGAAACAATAAATTACAGAACATTAAAACCTGAAAGTGACGGCTTGTTCTGTGAAAGAATTTTTGGTCCATCTAAGGACTGGGAGTGTCTTTGTGGTAAATATAAAAAAATAAGATATAAAGGTGTAGTTTGTAGTAACTGTGGTGTTGAGGTAACACGTGCAAAAGTTCGTCGTGAACGTATGGGTCATATCGAACTTGCAGCACCAGTTTCACATATTTGGTACTTTAGAGGTATTCCTTCAAGAATGGGGCTTATACTTGGTATGTCACCTAGAAATCTTGAAAAAATACTTTATTTTGCATCTTATGTTGTTTTAGATGGTGGTAATACAAATTTATCTTATAAAGATATTTTAACTGATAGTGAATATCGCACTGCATACGATAACTATGGTAATACATTTAGAGTTGGTATGGGTGCTGAGGCTGTTAAAGAGTTACTTGAGGGTATTGACCTTGATAAAGAAGCTGAAGAACTTAAAGAGCAACTTGTTGATGCTTCTGCTCAAAAGAAAGCCAAAGTTTTGAAAAAACTTGAAGTTGTTGAAAGTTTCCGTCAAAGTGGAAATAAGCCTGAATGGATGATACTTGATAATATACCTGTTATTCCTCCAGAACTTAGACCTATGGTTCAACTTGACGGTGGTCGTTTTGCTACTTCTGACCTTAATGACTTATATAGACGTGTTATTAACCGTAATAACCGTTTACAAAGACTTTTAACTTTAGGTTCACCAGATATAATCGTAAGAAATGAAAAACGTATGTTACAAGAGGCTGTAGATGCCCTTATAGATAACGGTAGACGTGGTAGACCTGTAACAGGTCCTGGTAATAGAGCATTAAAATCTTTATCAGACCTTTTAAAAGGTAAGCAAGGCCGTTTCCGTCAAAACCTTTTAGGTAAACGTGTTGACTATTCTGGTCGTTCAGTTATCGTTGTTGGTCCTGAACTTAAGATATATCAGTGTGGTTTACCAAAAGAAATGGCTATTGAACTTTTTAAACCATTTGTTATCAAAGTTCTTGTTGAAAAAGCTTATGCTTTAAATATTAAGTCTGCTAAGCGTATGGTTGAAAAACTTGAACCTATCGTTTGGGACGTTTTAGAAGAAGTTATTAAGCAACACCCTGTTATGTTAAACCGTGCACCGACACTTCACCGTCTTGGTATTCAAGCATTTGAACCAATTCTTGTTGAAGGTCGTGCTATAAAACTTCACCCTCTTGTTTGTTCGGCTTATAACGCTGACTTTGATGGTGACCAAATGGCTGTTCACGTTCCTTTATCTGTTGAGGCACAAGCTGAGTGTAGATTTTTACTTTTATCACCTAATAACTTATTAAAACCTTCAGATGGAGCACCAGTTGCTGTACCATCTCAAGATATGGTTTTAGGTATATATTATATTTCTATTACTAAAGATGAGGAACCTGGAGAAGGAAAAGTATTTTTTGATGAAAAAGAAGCCATACTCGCTTATGAAAATAAAGTAATAAGCTTACATGCAAAAATCAAAGTACGTCGTACTGGAGAATGGAACGGTAAATCTGTTACACAAATCGTTGATACGACTGTAGGTAAAGTTATATTTAATGAAATTTTACCTCAAAACATTGGTTTTGTAGATAGAAGTTTAGAAGAAAATGCTTTAAAATATGAGGTAGATTTCCTTTGTGATAAAAAGGGAATTGGCCGTATTATAGACCGTTGTATCAATAAGTTTGGTTCTACTGTAACTGCTACTATACTTGATGATATTAAACGTTTAGGTTTTAAATTTGCTACTCGTGGTGCATTAACTGTTTCTATTTCTGATATGGAAATTCCAGAAGAAAAATATGAATTATTAGATGCTGCAGAAAAGTTAACTGACAAAATCCGTATGGAATATAATCGTGGTAGATATACAGATGAAGAACGTCATAAACATATTATCGAAACGTGGAGAGATGCAGACAGTAAGATTACTAAAGCACTTCTTGACAGATTAGGTAAATACAATAACCTATTTATGATGGCTAACTCAGGTGCCAGAGGTTCAAGTAGCCAGATTAAACAGCTTGCTGGCATGAAAGGTCTTATGGCTTCACCTTCTGGTGGAACTATAGAGTTACCTATTAAGGCGTCTTTCCGTGAAGGTTTAACTGTTATTGACTATTTCCTATCTGCACATGGTGCTCGTAAAGGTCTTGCTGATACAGCTCTTAAAACTGCCGACTCTGGTTATCTTACTCGTCGTTTAGTTGACGTTTCTCAAGATATCATTATACGTGAAAATGACTGTGCAAGTTCAGGTCAAGAAGTTCCTTATATGGAAGTTGTTGCTTTTAAAGATGGTGATGAAACTATCGAGCCTTTAACAGACAGAATTCGTGGTCGTTGGAATGTTGAAAATATCTATCACCCTGAAACTAAAGAACTTTTAGTTGAGGCTGATAAGATGATAACTCCTGATGAGGCTGCAGCTGTTGCAAATGCAGGTATTACTAAAGTTAGAATACGTACTGCTTTATCTTGCCGCTCAAAAATAGGTGTTTGTACTAAGTGTTATGGTGCAAATATGGCGACAGGTAGAATGGTTGGTCGTGGTGAAACTGTTGGTATAATTGCAGCTCAGTCTGTTGGTGAACCTGGTACTCAACTTACAATGCGTAACTTCCATAATGGTGGTATCGCATCTAACAACGATATAACGCAAGGTCTTCCTCGTGTTGACGAACTTTTTGAAGCTCGTAAACCGAAAGGTCTTGCTATTATAACTGAAATAGCTGGCGTTGTTACAGTTTCTGATGATAAAAAGAAACGTATTGTTACTGTTTCAAACACTGAAGATGGCGAAATAAAAGAGTATCAAATTCCTTTTGGTGCTAGACTTAAAGTTTACACTAATGACTATATTGAAGCTGGAGATGAATTAACAGAAGGTTCTGTATATCCACAAGACATTCTTAAAATCAAAGGTGTACGTGGTGTACAAGACTACATTTTACAAGAGGTTCAACGTGTTTATCGTCTTCAAGGTGTTGATATCAACGACAAGCATATCGAAGTTATTGTACGTCAGATGCTTAAGCGTATTAAAATTGAAGAAGTTGGTAATACAGAATTTTTACCTGGTAGATATGTTGATTGGTTAGAGTTTGAAGAAGTTAATAAAAAGATGATAGGAGAAGGTTTAGAACCTGCAACAGGTGAATATGTACTTCTTGGTATTACTAAGGCATCTCTTGCCACTGATTCTTTCCTTTCTGCTGCATCTTTCCAAGAAACTACTAGAGTTTTAACTGATGCTGCTATTAAAGGTAAAATTGACCCACTTATCGGCTTAAAAGAAAACGTTATTATCGGTAAACTTATCCCTGCAGGTACGGGTATGTCTATGTATAGAAAAATAGATGTAGTTAGTAATGAAGAAGACGTAGTTGAAGAAAATAATGAAGCTGAAGAAATAGAAATAGAAGAAACAATTTAGTTTATAGAATAGGAAAGCTGTAAAATTAGTTTGGTAATTTTACAGCTTTTTCTAAAAGTAGAATATTTATTTAATGGCACTAATTGTTAATTAAAAAACTTTTGATAAATAATAGTGACAAAAGATTTTTTTATGATAGTTAGACTTTAAAAACAAATAATTATATGTAAGTTAATTTTATAAGGTGCTGAAAAAGTAAATAAAGAAAAAATATTATTAAAGAAGCTAGCACTAAAATGAGGAGGCTTAGGGAAAAACTCTATAAGATAACGAGGAATATCCCTTTAGCCGAACTTTCGTTTTCAACTTTTGAGCTGTGGGAAAAAGAGTGAAAATAGGGAGGCTTAGGGAAAAACTCTTTAAGATTCTCTATCATTTAGTAGCATACACCTTCTTAATTTTACAGATTTTAAAATTTTAATAAAAGTTTTTATATAAAAATTATTATTTAGTTTAAGGTAGGATTGTAACTATGAATTTTATGGATTATTTAAAAAAGATTTTTGATATGAAAAGCGATCAGGACACTAGTGAAAATATTCACAATGCACTTGCAAATGGTGTAAAGTTAAGAGGAACGCCTTTAGCTATTTTGTTTTGTGCTATTATAATAGCAAGTGTCGGTTTAAATACCAACTCCACTGCAGTAATAATTGGTGCTATGTTAATATCACCACTTATGAACCCTATACTTGCTATAGGTTATTCCATTTCTACTTACGATGGTAAGTTGTTTAAAAACGCATTAATTGCTTTTTTTACTTTATTTGCTATTGCTTTACTTACTAGCTATATTTATTTTTCATTATCACCTATAAATACTGCGACAACTGAAATTTTAGCTAGAACACAACCTGGTATTTTTGATTTTCTTATAGCTTTTTTTGGTGGTCTTGCCGGTATAATAGGGGTTTCACGTAAAGAAAAGTCTAATGTTATACCCGGTGTTGCTATTGCTACTGCTTTAATGCCACCACTTTGTACCGTAGGGTATGGTTTGGCTACAAGTCAAACCCTTATTGCAGAAGGGGCTTTTTACTTATTTAGTATTAATGTGTTTTTTATTACTTTGTCTACTTTTATAGTTTGTAAGGCTATGAAACTTAAGCAGGTGCAACACGATGTTACAAAGTATGATGTACTTATTAAACGCTCTTTTATATGTATAAGTATTATTTTATTTATTCCTTTATCTATTACAAGTATAAAAATATCCATTGAAACATATGAAAAAGAACAAATTATTTCAAAATTACAAAATTTTGTAGAAGAAAATCAATTTTTAAATGGTGAAAAAAAGATTTTAAGTTTAACATATAATAAAACTGAAAATACTTTAAGAATTGATTGTATTGGGGAAGACCTTTTAGATAGCGAAGTTGAACAAATAAAAGAATATATGGAAATGGCTAAAATAGGTGATGCAGAACTTATTATTGTAAACGACCTTGAGCAAATTTTTATGGAGTATATTAACCAAAACTATTCATATGGTGTTCCTAAAGTTAGGATTGTAGAATAAAAAAAGGTGACATTTGGCAATGATGCCAAATATAAAATGGGTATTAAAGAAATTAACTTCTTTAATACCCATTTTTTACTATTAAAAAATTAGTTTACTTTATTTTTTAATAAATATTTTTCTTTTGTGGCTTGCCCTCCACGTATATGCCTTTCTTCTTTGTTTTTAATAAGAATTTTATTTACTTTTTGGGCTAAGTCACCATCAATTTTTAAAAGTCTTTCTGTCATATCTTTATGTACTGTAGATTTTGAAATACCGAATTTTTTTGCAGTTTCTCTAACTGTTGATTTGTTATTTATAATATAGTTCGCTAAATCTATTGTGCGTTCTTCAATATAATTTTTCATTTAGATTCCCCTTGTATTTGGTCTAATTATGTATATGAAAAAATTATATTAAATATGCTTACATATAAAGATATTATGGCTTCAAATTAAAAGTTATCCTTATAAAAATCTTTGATTTTTTGTATACCTTTTTTAATTTCAGGTGAACTACATGCAAAAGATATTCTGAAATATTCATTTGCACCAAAATCATTACAAGGAACTACAGCTACCTTATAGTTATCTAGTAAAATACTTGCTACTTCTGTTGCACTTGTAATATGTATGCCATCTATAGTTTTGCCTATAAATGCTTTTACATTGATTAATACATAAAAAGCACCCTTTGGTTTTGAAAATTCAATACCTTCTATTTCGGATAAAAGTTCATTTACAATTTCAACTCTTTCACTTAAAGTTTTGTAAAAAACATCGCAACTGCCATCATCTTCATTTAAGGCAACTGTAGCAGCAACTTGAGCCATAGTATTTGGTGCTGAAGTGATATGGCTTTGATAGTTATTGAGTTTACTTGCAATTTCTTTATTTGATGCACAATAACCTATTCTCCAACCTGTCATAGAGTGACTTTTTGACATACCATTTACTGTAATAGTTCTGTTAAATATATCTTCATCTAATGAGGCGATACTTATATGTTTTCCTTTATATATTACTTTTTCATAGATTTCATCAGAAATAATATAAAGGTCGTGTTTTATAGCAAAATCACCAATACATTGAAGTAATGATTTGTCATATACTGCACCAGTAGGATTGTTTGGTGAATTAATAATTATTGCTTTTGTTTTATTTGATACTACTTTTTCAAGGTCTTGTTCTGTAAAAAGAAAGTCGTTTTCATAGTTTGTATCTACTATTTTTATAACTCCACCAACTGCTTCTATACAAACTTGATAGCTTAGCCAAAATGGTGCTATTACTATAACTTCATCATCTTTGTTTAAAAGTGTAGCAAAAATATTTGAAATACTTTGTTTTGCTCCGTTACTTACTATTATACAATCAGGTGTATAATTTAAGTTGTTATCAATTTTAAATTTGTTGCAAATTGCTTTTCTTAGGTCGAGAGAACCACTACTTGCAGTATATTTTGTTTGTCCTTTTTCTAAGGCATTGATACAAGCTTTTTTAATGTATTCTGGTGTATCAAAGTCAAGTTCACCTGCAGTAAAGTCTGTAACATCAATACCTTCTTCCTTGTAAGTAGTTGCCTTTTGTTTTATACTTAAAGTTGTTGAAGGCTTGATTTTTGAATTAATGTCAGATAAAGATTTCATATAGGTTCTCCTTTGTATAATGATTTTTATATATTATACTATATATTTTTTTTTATAGCAACAGCAAAAGAAATTTTTAAAGTTATTTTTTTCATTTTATTAATTTGATATTATAAAATGCACTTGAAAAGATAATTAAGATATAAGAAAAGCAAAGGGCATAATTGAAAGGTATGATTGTTTTTTATTGCAAAATAAGTGATTTTAATGTATAATTTATAAAAGAGGTATATTATGTATAAAAAAATTTGTTATTGTAGATAAAATTCAAAATATTAAGTTTTAACGCTAGCACAATGTAGTCTTGAAAAATATATAAATGTTTGGAATATAAAGAAAAAATTATGTTGTAATATTAATATTATTATATTGGGGTGTTGTATGGGTATTGTAAATATTTTTTTTATAATAAATAGCTTGTTATTTGCTATTATGCTTATTTCATGCTTATGTATGTTTAAAAATAAAAATTGTTCTAAGGTAGTAATTTTTTTAAATATTATTCTTGGTATTATTGATATTTTTATTTTTGCTATAAGTATTTACATTTTTATATACATTAACAGTAGTTTTAATGTTTTTCTTATAACGAATTTAATTTTGTTTGTTATTACTTTTTTTATATTTTTACTCTTTTTGATAAGTTTTTTAAAAAGGGGGAGTAAATCAGATGTTTAATTTATTTTACATAGTTCAAATACTTGCACTTGTAGGAGCAATACTAATATTATTTATTTATAAAATGGATAGCAAAATTTATTTTAAAATATCATCGGCAAGTATGTTAATTGTAAGTACACTTTTTATACTACTTGAATTTATATATAGAAACGAAGTAACTGTTTATTCTACAGATAGTCTTATAAATTCATTTAATTATTTGGAAAAATCAAAGTATACTTTTACTTTCGTTTTTTGGATTTTAAATTTAATTGCTTTTATATTCGTTTTAAAGGGTAAAAAAGAAAAATAATTGCAAAGACAGTGAAGATTACAGCACTGTCTTTTGTAATTTTTGATAATAAATAAAATTTTCATAATAGGAAGCTTTTCCTTTGTAATGGCAAAAGTCCTTGATTAATATATAAAAATGTAATATAATAATATAATAATTTACTATTAAATGTATATAAGTAAGTACTATAGAATATTTTATTTTATAGGCTTTAATATGAGGTTCTTATGGATAAAAATAACTTAAAAATACCAAAACATATAGGGATAATAATGGACGGCAACGGTAGATATGCAAAATCAAAATTTTTACCTAAAAAGCTTGGGCATAAAGCAGGGGCAGAGGTTTTACGTAAAATTGTTGATTACTCTATGACTTTAGGTGTAGAAATTATTACTGCATATGCATTTTCAACGGAAAATTGGAAAAGAAGCGAAGAAGAAGTAAGGGACATTATGGATTTGTTACGAGAATATCTCGACAAATTTAAAGATGACGTTAGAAAAAAAGACGTTAAAGTTGTCGTTATTGGTGAGTTAAGCCGTCTTGACGATGATTTGCAAGAAAAAATATATAATCTTATGGAAGAAACTAAAGATAAAAAATCTTTAATACTTAATCTTGCTATTAATTATGGTGGTCGAGATGAAATAGTTCGTGCAACGAATAAAATAATTAAAGCAAGTAAAGAATTTGGTTTTGACGAAGTTACGGAAGATGAATTTGAAAAATATTTGGATACTGCACATTGCATTGACCCAGAACTTTTAATCAGAACTTCTAATGAATATAGAATTTCTAATTTTTTACTATGGCAGTTAGCTTATAGTGAAATATACATTACTGAAAAATTGTGGCCTGAATTTACAAAAGAAGACCTTGATTTAGGGATTTTAGAATATAATAAACGTAATAGACGTTTTGGAGGATAAAAAATGAAGACTAGAGTTATTAGTGCTTTAGTAGCATTACCTGTGCTTCTGCTACCTATTTTTTTTGGTGGTGCTTTAATGTACATAATGTGCTTAGGGGCAGGAGTTATAGGCTTTTTTGAATTTACAAAAGCTGTAAATGGTAAAATAACAAAGTCAAGCATAATTACAGCTTGTTTTGCCCTACCTTTTTATATTGCCTTATATTTTAAAGTTTACTACTTACTACCACTTTTGTTTTGCGTGTTACTCGTTGTAAATATGATTCATCTTGTTGCTAAACATAACGAAGAAAATATAAATAATATTACTATAAACTTTTTTGCTTTTTCATATACTATTGTTACCTTCGCTCTAATTGCAACAATACGTGGGTATGAAAATGGTATCATTCTTGTGTTTCCTATTTTTTTAACTGCTTTTAGTTCAGACACCTTTGCTTATTTTGGTGGTCGTGCCTTTGGTAAACGTAAATTGTCACCAAAACTTAGTCCTAATAAAACTATAGAGGGAAGCATTTCTGGTGCATTAGCTTCTGGATTAATAATTCTTTTTTATTTTATGTATTTTATAAATAAATTAAATCTTGATCTTGTAAATTTAGAAGTAGAAATAATTTTTGTTGTCGTATTTTTTGTTGGTGTTATTGGTGCTTGTATTTCACAAGTTGGAGATTTGTTTGCTAGTGCAGTAAAAAGATATACGGGAATAAAAGATTTTGGTAAACTTATACCCGGTCATGGCGGAATCGTTGACAGGTTTGATAGTGTAATTATGGTTGCACCTATATATTTTATTGTTTATGATATCTTGTACAAAATATAAATAATTTCATTTTAAATTTAAAAATAGAAAAGGTTTAATAATATGAAAAAAATTTTGATTTTAGGTTCAAGTGGTTCTATAGGAACACAAACTTTAGACGTTGTTGATAATTCAAAAAATTCAAATATGCAAATCGAAGTTCGAGGTTTATCTGTATTTAATAACGTGAATTTGCTTTTTTTACAAATATTAAAATACAAGCCTAAAGCTGTTTGTGTTATTGATGAAGGTGCTTACTTTAGTTTAAAAGAAAAACTTAAGGCTAATAATATAAATATTACCGTTTTTTTAGGTAACGATGGTTTAGTTGAACTTGTTAAGGCTGTAGATTATGATGTTTTAGTTAACTCTGTTGTTGGAATAGTGGGTCTAATACCCACTATCGAAGCAATTAAGCTTAAGAAAGATATTGCACTTGCAAATAAAGAAACTTTGGTTGCAGGTGGGGAACTTATTATGAATATGGTAAAAGAATATGGTGTAAAACTTTTACCTCTTGATAGTGAACATTCAGCTATTTTTCAAGGACTTCAAGGAAATAAACAAAATAAAATAAAAAAAATACACTTAACTGCATCGGGTGGTTCTTTTAGGGATAAATCTTTAAGTGAACTTGAAAATGTTACTATTGAAGATGCACTTAAACACCCTAACTGGTCAATGGGCAAGAAAATTACCATTGATAGTGCTACACTTATGAATAAAGGTCTTGAAGTTATTGAAGCTAAATGGTTATTTGACCTTAAACCTGAGCAAATTGATGTTGTTATTCACCGTCAAAGCATTGTTCATTCTTTAGTTGAATATATGGATAATACGCTTATTGCTGAACTTTCTGAACCTGATATGCGTCACCCTATTCAATATGCTTTAAATTATCCATATAGACTTGAAAATAATTGTAAATCTTTAAATTTATTAAATCTAAATTTAAGCTTTGAACCAGTGAAAAATGATATTTTTCCTTGTTTAAGTTATGCTTATGATTCTTTAAATTATGGTGGAAATATGTGTGTTGTTTATAATTCTGCTAACGAAGAGGCTGTTAGTCTTTTTTTGGAAGGTAAAATCAAGTTTTTAGATATTCAAAAAATGGTTTATGGTGCACTTATGAGCTTTACTAGTAAAAATATTAATGAGGTAACTTTAGAAAATATCTTATATGCCGATTTTTTTGCAAGAAAATTTGTAATCGATAAGTTTAATAATAATTGATAGGAGATAGTATGTCTTTAATTTTTGGAATTTTAATTTTTGGTTTTATTGTATTTATACATGAACTTGGTCATTTTTTATTTGCTAAAAAAAATGGTATTTTAGTTGAAGAATTTGCTATTGGTATGGGTAAAATTTTATTTAGTGTTCAAAAGGGTGAAACTAGATATTCTATTAGACTTTTGCCTATAGGTGGGTTTTGTGCTATGCTTGGAGAAGATGATGATAACTTTGACGAACGTTCATTTAACTCAAAAAGTGTAGGGGCTAGAATGGCAGTAATTTTAGCTGGTGCTTTTTTTAATGCTTTACTTGCTATTATAATTTTTTCTGGATTTGGTCTTTTTAATGGATATAGAACTTTAGAGGTTGAGGCTGTTGTTGAAAATAGTTTTGCCTATGAAAGTGGGCTTTTGCCTGGTGATGAAATACTTGAAATAAATGGAAATAGCATAAATAACTATAACGAAATTTTCTTTGAAACTCAATTTTCAAGTGATGGAGAAATTGACTTAGTTTATGAGCGAGATGATCAAAAATATGAAGTAACTGGAAATATGACTAAAAACCCAGAAAACAATAGTTATTTTATTGGGGTTCAAACAAAATATATGACTGGTGTTTTTGCGAAGGAAATAGAGGGATTTGAAAGAGGTACTTTCTTTGGTGGCTTGAAATCTGGTATTGACAATACCTTGTTTGTTGTTGAAAGTGTGTTTCTTAGTGTGAAACTTATGATAAATAATACAATAGGTGTTGATCAATTATCAGGTCCTATCGGTATAGTAAGTACCATAGATGAAAGCTATGAAACAAGTATGGAAAGTGGTGGATTTGGGTATGCAGTTTTAAATATGCTAAATCTTATGGCAATGTTGTCAGCAAATCTTGCTGTATTTAACTTATTACCTTTACCTGCCTTAGATGGAGGAAGATTTGTCTTTTTGGTTTATGAAGCAATTACAAAAAAGAAAGTTCCACCTGAAAAAGAAGGGAAAATTCATTTTATCGGACTTGTACTTCTTATGTCACTTGCCGTTTTTGTTGCTTTTAATGATGTAATAAAGCTTTTAAACTAAATGTTATGTTTTTTATAAGACTTTGCCACAATTATTACACTCATTAAGAAATTTGATATGGTATAATATTACTAATATTAATTAATTTAAAAATTGCGGTATATTATGAGGTGATTTTATGAACGAAACTATTTATATAGCTGAAGATGATGTAAATTTATGTCTTATTTTAAAAAGTCAATTACTTAGTGATGGCTACAGAGTAAGTGAGTTTTATGATGGTAAGGATTTACTTGAGCGTTTCAAAGAAACTCCATGTGATATGATTTTAACAGATATAATGATGCCTATAATGTCTGGTTATGACTTATGTAAAGAAATAAGAAAATATAGTGAAATTCCTATTATTATGCTGTCGGCTAAAGATGAGGAAATAGATAAGATTTTAGGTCTTGAACTTGGTAGTGATGATTATATATCAAAGCCATATTCTTTACGTGAAGTAAGTGTCAAGGTGAGAAATATGTTAAGACGTGCAAAAGCAAGTACTTCTGAGGCTGAAAATGATGAAGGCGTATTAACTTGTAAAGACTTAAAGCTTGTGTCTGTATCTCGTGAAGTTAAAATAGGTGGTAATGATTTTCCTGTTACAACTCGTGAATATGACTTAATTGAACTACTTATTTCTAATAAAAATGTTGCGTTTTCCCGTGAAAAAATAATTGAAAATATATGGGGCTATGACTATTATGGCGACAGTAGACAGGTTGACCATCTTATAAAAAGATTACGTAAAAAGCTTCTTTTGGCTGGAGCAGAATTTACTATTGATACTATTTGGGGTTATGGCTATAAGGTAAGTGAATAATGAGATTATCGACAAAGATTTTAATTTCAAATATTAGTATAAGTATTTTTACTATGTTTTTAATAGGTGTTAGTGTTTTCCTTTTAGTAGGTGGGGCAGTTAAAAGTAATTTGATTGATACTTTAACTTTTGAAAGTTTAGTTTTTGAAGAGGCTTATCTTAGTAATAGTAAAAATCTTAGTATTTATAAAAATTTTGCGACAAGCCTTTCAGAAGAATATAGTCTTAAAGGGATACATACACTATTTATACCAGATAATGATGACTCTACTTTGTATGTTGTTTCCACAGAAAATGGGTTTGAAGAAAAAATGTCAAAAATTGATATGAAATTTTTTCTTAATCAGCCACTTAATAATATATATGAAGTAGATTTAGAAGGTATAAGGTATCTAGCTTACAACAGAGTTATACAAAATTCTTTATTTAATATTCAAGTAAGGAATGACCTTTTAGTATCACTTATACCTCTTGATTCCATAAATACCTTAAGAGGAGAAATATTTTATTTTATTGTAATTGCTGTAATGTTATCTTTACTTTTATCAAGTATTATTTTACATTTTATTCATAATGCTTTAAAAAAACCTGTCGATGAGCTTATTTCTGCTACTATTGACATAGGTAATAAAAATTTTGATAGAAAAATAAATATTAATTCTAAAGATGAGTTTGAAGTGTTAGGTAATGCTATTCAAAATATGGCTAAAAACCTAAAAGAAAAAGATTCTGATCAACGTCAGTTTTATGAAACGGTTTCCCATGAGCTTAAGACACCTGTTGCTGTTATCAGTGGCTATATTGAAGGTTTGCAAAGTGGTATAATTTCCGATAAAGATGGCACATATGATATTGTTATAGATGAGTGTTCAAGAATTAAAAAACAATTAGAAAATATGATTTATTTAAGTAAACTTGATTCTGTAAAAGATAATTATAATTTTATTAATACAAATATAAATGAAGTGATTATTAACTCTTTAAATGCAGTTGAAAGTGTAATCATTATAAATGAAATTTCTGTTATATATGAACCTCAAAAAGATATGATAGCTTTAATTGATTCTGAAAAAATGCAAAGAGTTTTTGTCAATATATTATATAACTGTATAAAGTATACCAATGAAGACATATACATTAAACTTACTGATTGTAAATCGTATATTGAAATACAAATAGGTGATGACGGTTGTGGTTTTAGTGAGTCTTTATTGAAAAATCCTTTTGATGGTAATATCGTAGGTGAAAAGGGTGGTACTGGTATAGGCTTAAAAATAGTAAAAAAAATTATTGATAGTCACAAAGGCGAAATTATACTTTCAAATTCTAATGAAGGTGCTTTATATACATTAAAACTTTACAAAAAGATAAAGGGTTTTATACTTAAATAAGGTTTGTTTAAAAATACAATGTGCATCATTGCTAAAGAAAAATATACCGATAGAGAAAAAATAATACTAACGACATATGAAAAGTATATTAGTTAAGTAATATTTTTTCTTTTTTTTGTTGTTATATTTCAAAAAGGTAGAAGGTGTTAATAAAGTCAAAAAGAAAAAATATAGTAGTGGGAATATAAACAAAAATAGTGAGATTATAAGTACATTTTTACGAAATAAAAGTAAAATTCGAAGGCTAATTTTTGTGTAGTATAATTTTTTTCTAACCTTTTTCAGCACATTCAAGCAGATTTGTTATAACATATTTTTGTTGAAAGATAAACAAAAATATGTTATAATAAGTCAATATAGTTAAATTATATTTGTACGTATTTATTTTTATAAATTAATAAAATATATTAAAGTTAATAAAGTTTGGAGGGCCTTTAAATGAATTTTTTATTTGAAGACGCTAGTTTGGGAAGTATTTTTTTATTTGGAATTATTATTGTTTTACTTTTATTATATATACCCTTTATTATGAAGTATAAAGATAAAGTTAAAGAGTTAAGTAGAATAAAAAAATTTTTTTTATTTGACAATGTTACAGAATTGCCTAATGAATACTTTTTTAAAGAAAATTATAAATATAAAAATCAAAGTTTTTATCTTTTAGACTGTAAACACGAAAAGCAGCTTAAAAGAGCTTATGGGCAAAAATCTTTAGATATTGCTATGAAAGGTATCGTTAGTCCTTTAAAAAAATTAGTTGAAGAAAAAGATTTACAATTATATAAATACAAAGAATTCGGTTTTTTGATTGTTTCTAAAAAGGTTGAAGTCTTAGATGGACTTGATGAAAATATTTTAGAATTATTTAGCCAATTTAATCAAAGTGTTACTATATTTGGTAATAAGTGTCCTATTGATTTTTGGATAAGTACTTATAATACAACTGTAACTGAAGTTGTTGATGACATTATAGATAAACTTGAAGCTGGAATTATTTTACACAAAAGAAATAAAGATAGTAGTCTTTACTGTAATATTGATATTGAAATGTATGAAAATTTTATGGAGATAAATGGTTTTGAAAAAGAACTTTTTTCAATGAATATTGAAGAAAATGTTATTCCTTATTATCAGCTTAAATATGATATATCATCAAATAAAGTTATAGGTTGTGAAGCTTTGGCTAGAATTATTCACCCTAAACGTGGTGTTATGAGTCCTGATAGTTTTATTCCTTTTTTCGAGGAAATAAAACAAATTGATAGAGTAGATGTTGCTATTTTTAAAAAGGTTTGTGAAGATGTTTCGGAATGGTTTAGTAGAGATTTATTAGCTGAAGATTTTAGAGTATCAGTTAATTTTAGCTCATATACTATTGAAAATATAGATATGCTAGAACTTTTTTCTTCTGTTGTAGAAAAAACTGGAATAAAATATACAGCTCTTGATCTTGAGTTAACAGAAACTTTAGAAACAGAAAATATGGCTTTAGTTGCTAAACGTTTAAAGGCACTTTCTGAACTTGGAGTTATAATCTCTTTAGATGATTTTTTTGCTGGTCATTCAAACTTTGAAAGAATTAATATGTTACCTGTTAACAACTTAAAGCTTGATAAAACTTTTTTAGAAGAAAGTTTAAAGAGTAATAATTTAGAACTAATTAAATCTATAAAGACTTTTACAGAAAGTAATAATTTAAGCTTGATTGTTGAAGGGGTTGAAACAGAGGAACATATAAGATTTTTAAAAGAGATAGGTATAAATCTTGTACAAGGATATTATTATTCTAAACCTTTGTCAAAGGAAAGTCTTGAAGATACACCTTTTAATAATAAAATATAATATTGAATAATACTTTTAAGAGGAGTATGAAAAATTCATGATGGGGGAAGTCACTTAAGGACATAATTAATATTTGTGTGTGAAGTTTTTTCTGTAAATAACAATCTATGATAAAATATTAAATTACAGCCGAAACTGCTGAAAAAGTCCATGGTTAATTATGGGCTTTTTCAGTAGTTTCTCCTTGACATTAAATATCACCTCTCTCAATATCAAGTTTTCAGCCATTTCAGTTTGTCTTGACGGAAATAGGTGAGCATAATTATATGTAATATTTATACTTTCGTGACCAACTCTATCTGCTATTGCAAGTGCAGAAAATCCCATATCTATAAGAAGGCTTATTGCAGAATGTCTCAGACTATGTAATTTTATACGTTCTACACCTGAAATTTTACAACCTCTTGTCATTTCATTATGTAAATATCCCTTTGTTATTTCGAAAATTCTTTCATTTGGTTTAATCTTGTAAAGTGTGTTCATATATTTATTAAGTTCTTCTGCTAAAAAGTCAGGTATTTTAATAATACGATAGCTCTCTTCAGTTTTTGGACTTGTAATATAATCTTTTCCTTCTAGTCGTTGATAAGATTTATTAATATTTATCATTTCTTTTTCAATATCAATATCACTAGGAGTTAAGGC
>JBKECM010000032.1:0-7976 GCA_047974615.1 Lachnospirales bacterium | reverse complement strand
ATTTGCTTTGCAAATCATCTTGCATGTCGCATAAAATTAGCACTCGTTCTTTCGAAGGTGCTGTCAAAAGTTAGAAAAAAATTAATTTAGGAGTTTTTCAATAAGATAATTTCAATTTTTTCCTTACTCACTTAACGCAAAATAGTTGTTTTGCTTGTTAGTAAGGTCACACTGCCTGGCAGATGCTTAAAAAATTTTCATTTTCTAATTGAAAATTCTCCTATTACACAAAATTATCATTCGTATGGAATAAAATTTACGCTCATTCTTCGCTGATTTTATTCCAACTCACTATTTTTGTTTACGCTAACGCTATTATAATTTTTTTCTTTTTGACTTTATCAGCACCTTCTATCTTCGCTGATTTTATTCCAACTCACTATTTTTGTTTACGCTAACGCTATTATAATTTTTTTCTTTTTACTTTATCAGCACCTTCTTTCCTCGCTGATTTTATGCTATCTCACTATTTTCGTGCCATTATCATTAGTAATATTTTTTTCTTTTTGGACTTTTTCAGCACCCTCTATTTAAAATATTTACATAGGAGAGTATAATGAAAGAATTTAAATCGGGTTTTGTTTCTATAATAGGACGACCAAATGTAGGTAAATCTACACTTATGAATTGTTTAATCGGAGAAAAAATCGCTATTATTAGTAATAAACCACAAACAACAAGAAATAAAATAACAACTATTTTAACTAAAGATGAAATGCAAGTAGTTTTTATAGATACACCGGGTTTACACGACCCAAACTCAAAGCTAGGTAACTATATGGTTAAAGCTGTAGAAACTTCTTTAAATGAAGTGGATATAGTTTTATACCTTGTTGAACCTTATGAAAAAATAAATAATAATGATTTAAAAATAATCGAAAGACTTCAAAGAGTTAAAAGTAAGGTTTTTTTAGTTATAAATAAAATAGACGAGTTTCCTAAAGAAAAGATTTTACAAGTTATTGAAGAATATAATAAACTTTATGAGTTTACAGAAATTATACCTATTTCTGCAAAAAATGCTACAAATACTGAAATTTTGTTAACAAATCTAAAAAATCATTTACCTATTGGACCACAATATTTCCCTGAGGATATGATAACAGACCAACCTGAAAAACAAATCGTTGCTGAAATCATACGTGAAAAGGCTTTAAGATTACTTAATGCAGAAGTTCCTCACGGTATCGCTTGTGAAGTTATGTCTATGAAAAAAAGAGAAGACAAAAATCTTGTTGATATTGAGGCGACAATATATTGTGAGCGAGAAAACCACAAGGGTATCGTAATAGGTAAAGGCGGAGAAAAGCTAAAAGACATCGGTAGACGTTCAAGAGAAGACATAGAAAGACTTTTAGGTTCACCTGTAAATCTTAAAACTTGGGTTAAAGTTAAAAAAGATTGGCGTGATAGTGACTTTTTATTAAGAAGCTTCGGATATGATAATAAAAAATTATAAATATTGTTAAAATAAAGTTTCTTTTTGAAACTTTATTTTTGAGTAGATAATATTTTCAAGTTTTAAAATGATTTTTTTTAATATCCAAAATTCAATAAGGAATATAGTTAAGTTACAATGATATTACTTTTTAGCAAAAATATTGACTAAGTAAGCTACTCTTTGATATAATAAAATGGCTGTAAATTGGTAATGGCTAAACTTTAAAATACTAAGATCTGCTATACAAAAATATTTTAATTGTTGCACTACATATATGTGTATAAGCTTGTGTATATATGATATATTGTATTTTTATAACAAACATATTTCAAAATTAAGGAGGGGAATATTTTGAATAATAATATAGTTTATAAATTAATAATGAAAAATAAAAAGCATTATATAATTGCTTTTACTTCTGTTATAATTGCCACTTCACTTATGCTTGTGCCACCTATTATTACTGCTTATGTAGTTGATGGTATATTGCAATCTTCTGTAGGTGGAGAAGCTTATGAAGCACCATACCTTATGGCAAAATTTGTAGAACTTATGGGTAATCCAACTAGTATATGGTTTTATAGTATTACTATTGCTATAGTTGGTATTTTAGTTGCTATACTTACATATTTTAGAGGTAAAAGTTCAGCAATAGCTTCTGAAAATTTAGTTAATGATTTACGAAATATTATATATGAAAAGCTTATGAAAACAGACTATGCATACTATGGAACTATGAAGTCTGGGGAAATTATACAACGTTGTACAAGTGATATTAATCTTATTAGGCTTTTTTGGGGTGCACAAATAGTTGATATGGTTCGTATCATTGGTTCCGTTGTTCCAGCACTCATTTTGCTTTTTACCATAAATGTAAAGCTTAGTTTATATGCTGTTTGTATATTACCTTTTATTTTTTTAGTTTCATATTTTACAAAGGGAATTTTAGACAAAAAGCATCAAGAATTTGAAGAACGTGAAGCAGAGTTTACATCTGGTATTCAAGAAGTTGTTAATGGAGTTCGTGTAATTAAAGCTTTTAATAATCAGCAACTTGAAATTGATAAGTTTACTAATTTAAATAATAACCTATATAAGACATTGAAAAATTTGCTTAATGGTTATGCTTTATTTTGGTCTGCGTCAGACTTTTTCTGTTTACTTCAATTTGCTGTAGTTGTAATAACTTGTGCTATTGCTGCTAGTAGAGGGGAGATTTCTGTAGGTGATTATTTAATTTTTGTTAGTTGTTCTATGAGATATGTTTTCCCTTTACGTCAACTTTCTAGAATGGTTGGTGAATATAGTAAAACTGTTGTTGCTATAAATCGTGTAAATGAGCTTTTAGATATAGAAGAAGAAAAAGATTTAGAAACTGGAACAATTTCTAAAATAACTGGTGATATTGAAGTTGAAAATCTTTCTTTCGCTTTTCCTGACGATAAAGATACTTTAGTACTTAAAGATGTTTCTTTTAGCATTAAAAATGGTGAAAACATTGGTTTCTTAGGCTCTACAGGCTCTGGTAAGTCTACTCTTATGCATTTACTTATACGTTTATATGATTACGAAGAAGGTAGCATAAAAATAAATGGTGTAGAACTTAAAGAGATGAACAAAAAGAATTTACGTGAAAATGTAAGTATTGTACTTCAAGACAGTTTTTTATTTACTAAAACAATATTTGAAAATATTAAACTTGCTAATCCTGTAAGTAACAACAATAAGGTTGAATATGTTACGGATATAGCTAGTGTACATAGAACTATTAAAAAATTTGAAAAGGGTTATGAAACTTTAGTTGGAGAAAAAGGTGTAACTTTATCTGGTGGTCAAAAACAACGTGTTGCAATAGCACGTACTTTAATTAAAGATAGCAAACTCATTATATTCGATGATAGCTTATCGGCAGTTGATGTAGATACAGATAATCGTATAAGACAACGACTTAGAGAACATAATCAAGACCTTACTACTATTATTATTGCACAACGTATAAATACTCTTATGGAATGTGATAAAATAATTGTTATGGATAAAGGCGAAATAACTCATATTGGTACTCACGATGAATTAATAAAAATTGAAGACTCATTATATAAAAAAATATGGGATATTCAAAATTTAAAAAGTGATGAAGCCTATAATTAAGGAGGAGATTTCATGAGTAATTTTGAAGAAGAAGATTTTAAGAAAAAAATTGATATATCAACATGGAAAGGAATCTTTTCATATACAAAAAATTGTAAAAAAACAGTTATTTTAATACTTACAACTATGGTTTTTGTAGCTATTTTTGATACTATATTTCCATTGTTTTCAACATATGCTATAGATAATTACGTTACGGAAAACAATATGAATAATATTGTTACTTTTAATATACCTATTCTAAACATAAGTTTTGCTGTTAAGAGTATTGTGTTATTTTGTTTTACATATTTAATGGTTATACTATGTCAATGTATGCTTATATACGTATTTATAAGATGTGCTGGTATTATTGAAGCTACTATTCAAAGAGATATGAGAAAAGATGCTTTTTATAAGCTACAAGAATTGTCTTTTTCATACTATGATAGAACACCTTCAGGGTGGATTATAGCACGTATAACTTCAGATACACATAAACTTGGTAGTATGATAGCTTGGGGTCTTGTTGACTTCTTTTGGGGCGTTGTTGTTATTATTGCTATGGTTATAGCAATGCTTATGCTAAACGTTAAGCTTGGCTTATGGATTATGGCACTTATGCCTATTATTGCTGGTATCGCATACTTTTTCCAAATAAAAATTTTAACGGGTCATCGTCAAGTAAGTAAAGCTAACTCTATTGTAACAGCTGGTATAAGTGAAGGTATAGCAGGTGCAAAAACTTCTAAAACCTTAGTTCGTGAGGAAGGAAACCTTGAAGAATATAAAGTACTTACTCAAGATTTGAAAGCAAAATCTATAAATGTTCAAATAGTTTCTGCTATATTTTTACCTATCGTTACTTTTATGGGGGTACTTGGTACAGCTATAGTTTTAAAAGCTGGAAGTAATGAAGTTTTAGCTGGTGCAATATCACTTGGTACACTATCTGCTTTTATTTCTTATGTGGCTTTAGTTTTTGAACCCATTAACCAAATGGCTAGAGTTTTTTCTGAAATGCAATCAGCTCAGTCATCTGGAGAACGTATTTTATCTTTGATTTCTGAAGAATCTGATATAAAAGAAAAACCAGAAGTTTTAGAAAAATATGGTGATTTTTTTAACCACAAAACTCAAAACTACGAAGACTTTAATGGTGAAATAGAATTTAAAAATGTTAGCTTTAAGTATAAAGAAGGAGATAGAGTTTTAAAAAACTTTAATCTTAAAGTAAATGCTGGTCAAAAAATCGCTTTAGTTGGTGCAACTGGCGGTGGGAAAAGTACTATAATCAATCTAATATCACGTTTTTATGAACCTGTTGAAGGTGAAATACTTTTTGATGGCGTTGATTATCGTGACCGCTCTCAAAGCTGGTTACATTCACAACTTAGTTATGTTCTACAATCTCCACATTTATTTAGTGGTACAATAAGAGAAAACGTAAGATACGGTAATCTTTTAGCTACAGATAAAGAAGTAGAAGAAGCTTGTAAAAAAGTTGGTGCTTATGATTTTATTATAAAGTTTGAAAAAGGTTTTGACACAGAAGTAGGCGAAGGTGGTGGACGTTTATCTCAAGGAGAAAAACAACTTATATCTTTTGCACGTGCTATTGTAGGTAGCCCAAAACTTTTCATATTAGATGAGGCGACTAGTTCTATTGACACTGTTACAGAAAATAAAATTCAAAGTGCTATAGATGTTGCTTTAAAAGGGAGAACTAGTTTTATTGTTGCCCATAGACTTTCTACTATAAAGTCGGCAGATAGAATACTTTATATTAGTGCTGGTGAAGTGCTTGAAGATGGTTCACATAAAGAACTTATGGACAAAGGTGGACACTACTATGATCTATATATGAAACAATTTAAAGAAGAGGCTAGTGCTAAACTAATGTAATATAATATAACACAAAATGGTTGATTATGAAGGTGCTGATAAAGTCAAAAGAAAAAAATTATAATAGGGAAGCGTAAACAAAAATAGTGAGAGCGTATTTTGTAACTTTGCCATATGTCGAAGGCTAATTTTTGTGGTTATAATTTTTTTCTAACCTTTTTCAGCACCTTCGCTTATAAGGAGTTTTATGGAGAAGATACTTAAAGATTATATTGATATATATAAAAAATTTGATAAGTTAGTAGATAAAAAATTTCTTGCTGAAAAACATAAAATGTTCAAAGAATGGTCTAATGCCAAATATGATTCTTTGCCTAAAAGTGAGGAGTTAATAAGTTTTCATGAGGAATATAATGAGTATTTTGCAGGTATTTTCTTTTATGTGAAAGTGTTAAATCCTTGTATTAAAGAAGAACTTAAAGAAGGCAAAATTCTGTTGCTTAAATATATTTTTAAGTTGTTAGCAGATAAGGAAGACGGTTTTGTTATGTATAATGCATTAGACTGTTTTTGTGATAGCTATAAAGAATATACTGTTGATGACCTAGGAAATATTATTCTTGAAAAAGACAAAGATTTTGTACCTGTTTTGAAGTATAAAATTGAAAATACAGATACTTTTTTCAAATACACATTACAAGATGTGCCAAATTCAATATTTTATAGTGGTAAGATAACTGTTGAAACTATAAAAATGTTTTTAGAAAAGTTAGATACTTATGAAAGTTTATGTGAAAAAATGAATGTTGATTCTAAAGATGATATTTTTAAATATAGAAATATTTTTAACGCTTATTTAACTTTTTTAAAAGATAAGAAACAGTATGGCTCCTTTGAAAATACTTTAAATGTTTTAGGTGTTAAATATTAATAAATGATTTATTGTGTTTTACTCAAAAATTCTATCGGTAACATCTTGGATTTGTTTCACAAATCTTGACATAATTGTATTTGGGAACGTTGCAAAATTCAAGTAATGGCACATTGCAAAAGAAAAAATCAAATTTTCATGCTTTTGACAAACGCCTGAAATGGCAAAAATACGCCATTTCCACAGTTTTTGTCAAAAGTCGCAAAACCGTTATTTTGTAAAGAACCCGACGAACAAGGGCGACGAAGTCGTTTTCACGTAGTGAAAATTCCGATATGAAAATGGATTTTTCTATATTTTGCAATGAAGCCATTTTGCAATGATATCAATTCAAAAAAACCTGTAAGGAAATTTTAAATTATCCTTACAGGTTTTTTGGTTAATCAATATTTTTTTTAATTAATGACATAATTTCATTTAATGTGTTATTTTTTGTATAGCTGTTCATATTTTTTACATATTCATCTTTATTAATACATAAGTCTTGTAAATTTAATTTTAAGGAGTTTGTGGTTAAGTCGTTTTCGTAAAGCACTTTTGAATATCCTTTTTCAAAAAACTCTTTTGCATTTTCAAGTTGATCACCACGACTTGCACCCTTTGGTAAAGGTATAATAATATGAGGCTTTTTTAATGCTAAAAGCTCAAATATTGAGTTTGAGCCTCCTCTTGTTATAACAAAATCAGCATAGGCAAATATATGTGGTAATTCTGTGGATAAGTATTCAAACTGCTTATAGTTTGTGTAATCTAAAGAAGTATCTAAATTACCTTTTCCTGCAAGATGTATAATATTAAAGTCTTGAAGTTTGCCTTCTTTTAAGGCGTTACGTAAGGTTTCATTAAGTTTTTTTGCACCTTGTGAGCCACCTGTTAAAAGCAAAACTTTTTTATCATCTTTAAAACCAACAAAGGTTTTACCGATTTCAAAGTTGCCTTCCAAAATTTCATCACGTATTGGCGAGCCTGTGTGAATAACTTCGCCTTTTTTTATAAAATTTTTAGTGCTTTCAAAGGAAGTTAATATAACCTTTGCAAAGGGCATAGCTATTTTATTTGCAAGTCCCGGTGTATAATCACTTTCGTGGATTATTATAGGTATATTTAATGACTTTGCTGATAAAATAACTGGTACAACGACATATCCACCTTTTGAAAAAACAAGGTCAGGTTTGATTTTTTTTAGTAGTTTTAGTGCTTCAAAATAACCTTTACCTACTTTAAAAAAATCCTTTATATTTTCAATGTTTATTTGACGTCTAAGTTTACCTGAAGAAATACCAAAATATGTAACCTTACAGTCTTCTACATCTTCAACTAACTCTTTTTCTATACCTTCTTTTCTTCCTATATAATATATTTCATAGCCTTCTTTATGTAAAAAAGGCATTAATGCTAAATTTGCTGTTACATGGCCAGCTGTTCCACCACCTGTTAAAAGTACTTTTTTCATAATAATCTCCCATAGAGAAATAGATTTTGCAATATTTATTTTTGCTTAAGGTGAACTCTAAAAACTCGCTTGATTTAATTTTCTTTTAAATTTTAAATAGTTCAAGAAAGCTTCGACAACGCATAACAGCGTGTTTCTGCTAGGAGAAGCTGACGCAGAAATTTTGAAAATTTATA
>JBKECM010000028.1:0-27748 GCA_047974615.1 Lachnospirales bacterium | reverse complement strand
CCTTACTCACTTAACGCAAAATCGTTGTTTTGCTTGTTCGTAAGGTCGCACTGCCTGGCAGATGCTTAAAAAATTTTCATTTTCTAATTGAAAATTCTCCTATTACACAAAAATTATCATTTGTATGGAATAAAATTTACGCTCATTCTTCGCTGATTTTATGCTATCTCACTATTTTTGTGCCATTGTCATTAGTAATATTTTTTTCTTATTTGACTTTTTCAGCACCCTAAGGTATATTTGAACTAGGTTATCCGTTAAATAACTCTGGTAAATGGGAAGTTCAATTTAATGTAGATAGTGAAAAAAGGGTTACAGATTTGGGTATAACTTATATGGGATACTACTATTTAGATGGTGCATTTGTAGATGAGGAAACTTATACTTCTATAGATAGATAATTAGATGTGGAGGAAATATGAAAAAAACATATAAAAATAAAGGGTTTACGCTAGTTGAACTTATAGTAGTTATAGCAATAATAATGATACTTTCAGCTATGGCTGTGCCACGTATTATAAAGTATGTAGATGAAGCGAAAGAGGCACAGATTGAAACTGATTTTGTAGAAATAAAAAATGCTATGGAAAGAGCTTTAATTGAATGTAAGTTAGATGGTGGAACACTTAGACCTGGATTCTATGATAGTTTAGGGAATGTAATTATAGGGGCTAATTTGGTTGGTCACTTTAAGGCAACTTTACCGGGTAAAATGAAATATGTTGGAACTTTTTACGAAGAAAATGAGAAGGAAAATCAATTAACAACAGTAGGTTGGGTTTTTGGTAGTCTAGAGGAAACATTTACTGTTACCTTTAGGCTAAATGGTGTAGAACGATATATGGCTTTTTATTATTAAACTGGGATAAAGTTGCAATTTAGGTGTTTGAAATAATAAGAGAAATTACCTTTTGGAAAAATGGGATTTTTCTATATTTTACAATGAAGCCATTTATCTTTATAAAATTTTTAATATTATAATAACAAAAAAACAAGGCATAGCCTTGTTTTTTAATTAAAAGTTTTTGTTCAAACTTTTTTCAAAAAGTTTGTAGGTTTGGACAAAGTCCAAAATATTCTTATTACTCCTTAAACTGTAAGTTATATAGGTCGGCGTACTTGCCATTTTTTGCTAATAACTCCTCGTGAGTACCTTCTTCTTCTATACCATTTGTACTTAGGTAGTATATTTTATCTGCATTTTTTATAGTCGAAAGTCTATGGGCTATAACTATAGATGTACGATTTTCGGCTAAAAGGTCTAAAGATTTTTGTATAAATCGCTCGCTTTCGTTATCAAGGGCAGCAGTTGCCTCATCTAGTATAAGGATAGGCGGATTTTTCAAAAATACACGTGCTATGGAAATACGCTGTTTTTGACCACCTGAAAGCTTTACGCCACGTTCACCTAAGTATGTGTCATATCCATTTTCTAGTGTCATAATAAAATCGTGTATATTAGCAAGCTTACAAGCTTCTTGAATTTCTTCTAAGGTTGCATTTCTATTACCATAACTGATATTTTCTTTTATTGATGTATTAAAGATATAAACGTCTTGTTGAACTATACCTATATGGTCACGTAAACTTGACTGTTTTACATCTTTTATTTTTTTGCCATAAATATATATATCGCCTACAGTTGTATCGTAAAAACGAGGTATTAAAGAGCAAATTGTTGTTTTACCTGCACCTGATGGACCGACTAAAGCAACGGTCGTATTTTTCTTAACTTTCATAGTTAAGTTGTTAAGTACTGGCTCATTGTTTTCATAGCTAAAGCTTACGTTATCTAAGATAATATCTTCATCGTTTTCAACTAAGTTTTCAGCGTTGTCTTTGTCTTGAATACTATTTGGAAATTGTAAAACATCATAGGAACGTTTAAAGCCAGTCATACCTTTTTGGTATAGTTCCGTAAAGTTAATAATTGTACGTATTGGTTCTAAAAATAAGTTTATATAAAGTAAAAATACTACTATATCAGCACTTTTTATTGAACCTTTTGTTACTAAAAATGCACCTAAGGTAAATATAATAATATACATAAGTCCTTGAAGTACACCGTTTACACTTGTATACCAAGCCATTGTATAGTAATATTGCTTCTTTGCATTAACAAAAGATTTATTATTATTTTCAAATTTTGTATGCTCAATAGCTTCATTATTAAAAGATTTTACAACACGTATTCCAGATAAGGTATCTAAGGCAGAGCTATTTACTTCAGCCGTTTTTACACGTGTTTCTTTAAGAGCATTTTTCATTTTTTTATTTAATATTTTTGAAAATATTGCCATTGCAAAAACAACTAATAGTAAAACTAAAGATAATAATATATTTATATTTAAAAGTATAATAAAAGCACCGAGTAGTTTAATTGATGAAATAATTATATTTTCTGGGCCATGGTGTGCAAGTTCACCAATATCTGCAAGGTCACTTATAAGTTTACTTGACATATGACCTGTTTCGTTGTTGTCAAAATATGAAAAAGGCAAAGAAGATAATTTTTTGAATAAGTCAAAACGCATATCACCTTCCATTTTTGTACCCATAACGTGACCCCAATATGTAACGTAAAAGTTGCTTCCCATTCGTATTAAATATAAAAATAATAAAAAGAAAGATACTCTTAAAGATGTTGTCATAATAAACTCTAAGTCAGGTGACTCAAATACGTCATATAGCATATATCTGACGATTAAGGGTATTACTACGTCAACTAAAGACATCGCTATAGCAAATATTACATCGAAAGCAAATAGCTTTTTATAAGGTTTGTAATAGCTAATAAAATTTTTAAAAAGTATCAATTTAGTTCCTCCTGTTTTAAGCTGAAACCTTGTTAAAGATTAATTGCTTAATATTTTTTAAAAAGCAAAAGGATATTAAAATTTTGCCTAGTAATACTAGTTTAACATTTTATGTAAAAAAAGTAAAGGTATTTGCAATAAATGTTAAAGTAACTTGCACATTCTTTTTTTTTAAGCTATAATCTTCTTAGGTTAAAACATATATGGTGCACTTTATACAAAAAATATGTAGTTTATATAAAGTAGATTTTAATTTAAATTTAAATAATATATAATAAACATATGATAATATATTGTGTGGAAAAGGAGAAAATATGAAATTTGAAATAAAAAATGTTAGTAAAAGTTTTGGAGATAAAAAAGTTTTAGAAGACCTAAATTTCCATTGTGAAAGTGGGCAAGCTATAGCTTTACTTGGAAAAAATGGTGCAGGTAAAACTACTTTGTTTCGTTGTATTTTAGACATATACAAAGAAGATAATGGCGAGTTTTTGCTTGATGGTGAAAATCTAAGGAAGAAAAAAATTAAAATAGGATATTTGCCTGAGGAGAGGGGCTTATATCTTAAGCGTAAAGTATATGATCAACTTCTTTATTTTGCCAAACTTAAGGGCTTAAATAAAAATACTGCTGATAAAATGATAGATTTATTACTTGAAAGGCTTGATATTACTATATATAAAAATGAAGTTTTAGATAATTTATCAAAGGGTAATAAACAAAAAGTGCAACTTGCTGTTTCTGTTATTGATAATCCAGATATTGTTATTTTTGATGAACCTTTTTCAGGACTTGACCCAGTAAGCTCTATGAGTTTGAAAAACCTTATTTTAGACTTTGTTAAAAACGGTAAAATTGTTATTTTTTCAAGTCACGAAATGGGATATGTAGAGGAGTTTTGTAAAGATATAGCTATTTTAAATAATGGTAAAATCGAAACTTTTGGAAAACTCGAAGATATTAAAAATAGTTATCCGAGTAACAAGGTTAAAATATCATTTAAGGAAAGTAATAATCTTGAAAATATCGTTACTGATGAAGATTTGAAAAGTTTATGTAGTGATATTAAAAAAGATGAAGATGAATTTATTTTTATTTTAAAAGAAGAAAATCTAGTAAATGAGCTACAGAAAGCACTTTTTAATAAAGAATATTATTATAACAGATTTGAGGTAATAAGACCGACTTTAGAAGAAATTTTTGTTATGAAAGTAGGTGGCGAAGATGAATAATATATTTACGGTTTTTGAATATGAGTTTTTAGGATTTATTAAAGATAAAAAGAACTGGATAACTACAATAATTATGTTAGTTGTTGGTATTTTAATAGCTGTTTTACCTTTAATTATTCAATTTTTTTCTAATGACAAAGAGGAACAAGGAGATAAATACGGAGTTTATGTAGAAAATCAAAATATTGTAGATATGGAAAAATATTTAGTCGATAAAGATGATGTTACTTTTACTTTTGTAGACAGCTACGATGAATTGATAGAAGGCATTAGTAATTCAAAATTCAACAAGGGGGTATATTTTTCTTCAAATAATCCTATCGTATATACAGAGTCTTTAAGTATTACTACTATTGAAGATGTCGACTCTTTTTTTGATGATATTAATGAAAGTTTTACAAATGATTTTCTTGAAGAAATGGGACTATTAGAAGAAATTGAAGATTTTAGTAGTTATATTAATAGTTATGATTTAGAAAAATATGATATTACAGATGGTGAGTTTACTCTTAATGAAAATAGGAGTGAAGATCTCTATATACAAGTTATGTTTGCATATTTTTTTGTGATTTTAGTGTATATTATGTCTTCTCAGTACGGTTCATATTGTGCTATGAGTATTGCAAATGAAAAAACTAGTCGAACTATGGAAAGTTTAATTTCTGCTACAGATACTAACTCTTTGGTTTTTGGTAAAGTACTAGCTGTTTTTGTAGGTAGTATTATACAATTTTTATTGATAATTGGAATACTTATAGTTTCATCAAATATTGGTTTGAGTGGCTTTAGTAACTTGACAAGTGAAGTCACAGAATTATCAAATGCTGAAATGATGTACAGTGGTATTGCAACTGAAATGTTGAATTTTAACAATTTGATATATTTTAGTTTTTTGTCAATTTTTGGATTTTTGATGTTTTTATTTGTATATGCAGTACTCGCTTCTACAGTTTCAAAAATAGAAGAAATTTCTTCATCTTTTCAACTAGGTAATTTAATTTTTATGGGCGCTTTTTTTGTAGCTATGTTTTTAATAATAAGTCCAGAAAATAAAATTTTAAATGCTTTAGTTTATATTCCTTTGTTTACACCACTTGCAATGATATCAAAATACGCAGGGGGACTTGCTACTAACTTTGATATTATTTATTCTATTGTTATTTCCATTATAGATGTAGTAGTATTAGGAATTTTTGCTAGTAGAAGCTATAAAGTCGGTGTTTTATATTACGGTTCTAAGCCGTCTGTAAAAAAACTTTTTACAATGTTTATTTTTAATAAGTAATAGGATATCATCGCAAAATACAATAATGCCAAAATGTTTGGTGATTTTTGACGATACATTTTGATAAAGAAAATGTGTGTTTTTAGGTGTTGCTATACATAATATTTATGCTACTACATATACTTCTATTAGAGGTGAGAGGTATATGAGAGTAGCATTTTTTACTTTATTTGAAGATTTAGATAACATAAATCCCATAGTTAGTGTCGTTGAAAGTCATATTTCTATGTTAACAGATAAAGAATATGATATTACGATTTTTGTAAAGGAAAACTTTAAAGAACACAATAAAAAAGGCTTTTTTTTACATAAAAACATTAAGTGGCAACGTGTTATTAACTCCATAAATGGCACAAGTTTTAAAAAATATGATTATTCCATAGAAGATAGTAAAATACATAAAACCTTTAAACAAGAAGTGAAAATTGTTACTGATGATTTGATACTTAAGCTTAAAGGCTTTGAAGTTTGTTTTATGTATGATATACTTACGAAGGGAGAATTTTTAGTACATAATACTGCCATACGAGAGGTTTCATCTGTTTTAAAAAACTTGAAGTTTTATTATTACTATTTTGAAAAAAGCATAATTGAGAATAGGAGAGAGTCTTTCGTCTATCCTTTTTCAAATATGTGCAAGGCTTTTGATAATTGCTTTTTTATTACTCCTACTTATGAAAGAATTGAAGATATTTCACAGCTTTTTAACGTACCTATGGGAAAATGTTCAGTTGTTTTTAATAGTATTGGATATATGGAAAATATGTCAAAGGAAATTAAGGTGATACATAAATTTTTTAATTTATTTGAAAGCGAGTTTTTAATTATCTACCCAACTTTTTTAGAAACTTATGAACAATGTGAAAAAATTTGTATGATTTTAGGAATTTTAGAAAAAAAATATAATAAAAGTTGTAAAGTAGTTTTTGTAGATTTTGAAAAAGATACTTCTATTTTAAATCAAGATAGATATAAGGCTATTATAAAAAACTTTAGTGAAAATTTTGGGTTTGATTTAAATCATATTTTATTTACTTCTGACATTAATTTTAATAAAGGGTTAAGTGATGAAGGGATAATTGAACTTTTTTCTTTATCAAATTTATACATTAATGCTAGTAAAACTATTGATGATTTAAAATACTTGTTTTATGCTACAGGTGGTGGAAATATTTTAGTTTTAAACGAAAATATAAGATGTTTTAAAGAGTTTGGTGAAGGCTTTGACTTCATTAAGCTAAATACAAATTACTATAAAAATGGTACTGAAAATATAGTTGAATATGAAAGTAATGAATTTGAATATCTCACAAATTTATGTAATGATATACTAAAAAAATACGATAGAGAAAATTTTATAAAAAATAAAAGAAAAATATATCAAAATTATAATAAAGCTTGGATATACTATAATCAGCTTGAGCCTTTACTTAAAAGATAAGTGTTTAAGCAATGAAAACTAGTTAAAATGTATATTTTTTTGTATGATTTGAAATTTTTGATTTTTAAATTTGCAACTTTAGTAAAGTTATATTGACTTTTTAATAAAAATAAGATAAAATTTAATAAAATAGAATATAAAGGAGTTTCGATTATGTACACAAAAAATGATATTGTAAGACTTGTTGAAGAACACGATGTAAAGTTTATTAGACTTATGTTTACGGATATTTTCGGACAGGGAAAAAATGTTGCAATAACTGTTAATCAGCTTAATGATGCACTTGAAAACAAAATTATGTTTGACGGTAGTTCTATTCAAGGTTTCGCAAGGATTGAAGAAAGTGATATGGTACTTTATCCAGATCTTGATTCATTTGTGATTTTGCCTTGGCGTCCACAACAAGGTCGAGAAGCACGTATTATTTGTAATGTATATACTACAGATGGAAAACCTTTTATGAGTGACCCTAGAAACGTTTTAATTAAAGTTTTAGATCAAGCGAAAGCTTTAGGTTACGATTTTCAAGTTGGACCTGAATGTGAGTTTTTTATATTTCAAGCCGATGAAGCAGGTGAACCTACTACAATAACTCACGATAGAGCAGGTTATTTTGATTTAGGTCATATCGACAACGGTGAAAACTTACGTCGTGAAATAGCTTTAACACTTGAAGAAATGGGCTTTCAAATTGAAGCTAGCCATCACGAATGTGCTGATGGTCAACATGAGATTGACTTTAAATATGATGAAGCACTTGTTACTGCAGACAGAATTATGACATTTAAACTTGTTGTTAAGACTTTAGCACGTAAAAGTGGATTACACGCAACGTTTATGCCTAAACCTGTTTTTGGTATTCACGGTTCTGGTATGCACCTTAATATGTCATTATCAAAAGATGGAAAAAACATATTTTTTGACAAAGAATCAAAAGATGGCTTAAGTAAAGAAGCTTATCACTTTATAGCAGGTTTACTACATCATGTTAAATCTATGACGGCTATTACTAACCCTCTTGTTAACTCATATAAACGACTTGTTCCGGGATATGAAGCACCTTCATATATAGCTTGGAGTTCTTCAAATCGTACTCCACTTATACGTATTCCTGCTGCTCGTGGCGCTGGTACTCGTGTTGAATTACGTTGTCCTGACCCTTCTGCAAATCCATATCTTGCTATAGCAGTTTGTTTAGCTGCTGGTCTTGACGGTATTAAAAATAAAATGGAAGTGCCTCCTGCTGTAGACCAAAATATCTACAAAATGGATATACACGAACTTGAAGAATTAGGTATCGAAAGTTTACCGGGTTCTTTAAGAGAAGCTGCTAAATTACTTGGTGCTTCTGAGTTTATGAAAGAAGTTTTAGGTGAGCATTTACATACAACTTATGTAAAGGCTAAAAGAAAAGAATATTCTGAGTATGCTAAACGTGTTACTAAGTGGGAAGTTGACGAATATTTAGGAATTTACTAATATAATTATATATTTAAAGGCTATAAACTTTTGGTTTATAGCCTTTTGTATTTGGTAACGTTGAAAAATTCAAGAAATGGCAAAAAGACGTCATTTCCACAGTTTTTATCAAAAGCTAAAAGCCATTGTTTTTGTAAAGAACCCAAGGAACAAGGGCGACGAAGTTGTTTTCACGTATTGAAAATTCAGAGATAAAATGGATTTTTCTATATTTTGCAATGAAGCCAATTAATTAAAGTTAGAATATTATAGTTTTCACCGTTACTATATTAGTATTTAAAACAAATTTCATTTAATTTAGCAAATAGTATGGAAATTTAATTTTTAATGTGTTATAATAAAAAATATGCGTTTATAAGGATTGTATAAATGCTAATTACTTTTAGGAGGAATTTTTAATGTCTACAAAAATCGAAAAACTTGAGTCAAATATCGTAAAACTTACTTTTGAGGTTTCTAAAGAAACTTTTAATGAAAATATTGAAGTTGCTTACAAAAAAATAAGAAATCAAGTTAATGTTCAAGGTTTTAGAAAAGGTAAAGCACCTAAGCAAATGATCGTAGCTCAATATGGAAAAGAAATATTCCATGAGGAAGCTTTAAATAATTTTATGCCTGAACTTTTAGAAAAAGCTGTAACTGAAAATAATCTTGAAATCGTATCTCGCCCATATACAAAAGTTATTGAAGGTGAAGGGGATACTGTTTCTATTGAAGTGCAAGTTTTTGTTAAACCAGAAGTTAAAGTTGAAAACTATAAAGGTGTAAAAGTTGCTAAGGCTGACCTTGAAGTTTCTGATGATGAAGTTTTAGCTAAAATTAATGGCGAACGTGAAAAATCTGTAAGACTTGTAGAATCAAATGATAAGGCTATTGAAAATAATGACCTTGCTACTTTAGATTTTGAAGGTTTTATGAATGGTGTAGCTTTTGAAGGCGGTAAGGGTGAAGACTATGATTTAATTATCGGTAGCAAAACTTTTATTGATACTTTTGAAGAACAACTTATTGGTCTTAAAGTTGGTGATGAAAAAACAATTACAGTTAACTTCCCTGAAAACTATGGTCAAGCTGATTTAGCTGGAAAGCCTGCTGACTTTAAAGTTAAAATAAATGAAATCAAAACTCGTGAGTTACCTGAATTAAATGATGAGTTTGCTAAAGATGTTAGTGAGTTCAATACTTTAGATGAGTACAAAGCTTCTATAAAAGAAGAAGTTGCTAAATCTAAAGCTGATAACGCAAAAAATAAAAAAGAAAATGAAGTAATGGAATATCTTATTACTGAAACAAAATTTGACCTTCCTGTTGTTATGGTTGAAAACCAAATCGATAACCAAGTTCGTTCTTTTGAACAACAAGTTAGACAACAAGGTATCGAACTTGATCAATACTTACAATTTATGGGTCAAACTATGCAATCATTAAGAGAAGTATATAGAGGTCAAGCTGATAAGCAAGTACGTGGAAGATTAATACTTGAAAGCGTAGCAAAAGCAGAAGATTTTGATATAAGTGAAGCAGAAGTTGATACAGAAATCCAAAGAATAGCTGATATGTATAAAATCCCTGTTGAAAATATCAAAGGTAGTATGCGTAGCGAAGATATCGCTGGTATCAAAGGGGACTTATCTATTCAAAAAGCTTTACAACTTGTTGTTGATAGCGCTGTAGAAGCTTAAGTTTTATGATTTTTTAAAATCTTTAAATTAAGATTATGGTTTAATATTATATAGAAGGGGTGGAAACACCCTTTTTATTTTTAATATATGGCAACGTTGCAAAATTCAAGAAATGGCATATTGCAAAAGAAAAAATCAAATTTTCATATTTTTGACAAAGGCGTGAAATTGCAAAAAGACGCCATTTCCACAGTTTTTATCAAAAGACGCAAAGCCGTTGTTTTGTAAAGAACCCAAGGAACAAGGGCGATGAAGTAGTTTTCACGTAGTGAAAATTCCAAGATGAAAACGGATTTTTCTATATTTTGCAATGAAACCATATTACTTTTTAATTAAAAAATTGTATTAGAAATATAAAAATTTATATTAATATGATTTTATACTATTTATTTTTCGTATAATATGGTAAAATAATGGATATACTATATAAAAAAAGAAAGTTGGTGTTTTATGCCTTTAGTACCTTATGTTATTGAGCAAACTGGACGTGGTGAACGTTCTTATGATATTTATTCAAGATTATTAAAAGACAGAATTATTTTTTTAGCTGATGAAGTAAACGATACTACGGCTAGTGTTGTTATTGCACAATTATTATTTTTAGCTGCAGAAGACCCTAATAAAGATATTAGTTTTTATATCAATAGTCCCGGTGGTTCTATTTCTGCTGGTCTTGCTATATACGATACTATGCAGTATATTAAACCTGACGTTTCTACTATTTGTATAGGTATGGCAGCTTCTATGGGTGCTTTTTTACTTGCTGGTGGCACAAAGGGAAAAAGATTTGCACTTCCTAATTCTGAAATAATGATTCATCAACCACTTGGTGGAGCTCGTGGGCAAGCTTCTGATATAGCTATTCATGCTGAACATATTTTAAAAACTAAGAAAAAAATGAATACTATGTTAAGTGAGTTTACTGGCAAAGCTATCGAGATAATAGAAAAAGATACTGATAGAGATAATTATTTAAGTGCAGATGAAGCCATGGAATATGGCTTAATAGACAAAGTAATAGTTAAACCATAAATTTATGGGTAGTAATATTTTGTTTCATAGAAATATGGAGGATATTTAATGCAAGACGATATCGATTTTAACAAAGAAATAGTTTGTAATTTTTGTGGTAAAAATAAAAAACAAGTTAAAGCTTTTGTACAAGGGAGAGGTGCATTTATTTGTAATGAATGTATTGGCGTACTTAGTAAACTTGAAGAACTTAAATCAAAAGAAACCCCAAAAAATTCAAACCAAAAACTAGAAAATATTGATAAAATAACTAGAGAGTTGTTAGCAAAACTTAATATAAATGAAGAAGATGCTGATGAACTTCATAGCGAAATATTTGAAAGCCTTGAATATTACATTGATGATGATCAAGAATTTGAAGGCTATGACGATTTATTCGATGATGAAGTCAGCGAAAATGGTGAATTTCACGAAAAATATAACAGTACTGACTTTAAAAAGGGTGATGATTTCTTTGAACTCCCAACACCTGTAATGATGAAAGAGTTTTTAGATGGCTATGTTGTTGGGCAAGATAAAGCAAAAAAATCTTTAGCTGTAGCAGTTTATAATCACTATAAAAGAATAGGGCAAAATCACAAAGATGTTGACCTTGAAGTTCAAAAGTCAAATGTACTTTTAATCGGCCCTACCGGTTCAGGTAAGACTCATCTTGCACAAACTTTAGCAAAATACTTAAATGTGCCTTTTGCTATAGCTGACGCAACAACACTTACAGAGGCAGGTTATGTTGGCGATGACGTTGAAAATATTTTATTAAAACTTTTACAAACTTGTGATTATGATATTGAAAAAGCTGAAAAAGGGATAATTTATATTGATGAAATAGATAAAATAGCACGTAAATCTGAGAATACATCTTTAACGAGAGATGTTTCTGGTGAAGGTGTTCAGCAAGCTATTTTAAAAATACTTGAAGGTACTGTTGCAAGTGTTCCTCCTCAAGGTGGAAGAAAACACCCTATGCAAGAGATGATTCAAATTGATACAACTAATATTTTATTCATTTGTGGTGGGTCTTTTGCTGGTATCGAAAAAGATATAGAAAGACGTTATAATAAAAAGATAATCGGTTTCAATTCTACTACAGAAACTAAAGATATTCCTAAAAGTGAGATTTTACAAAAGGTTATAAACAAAGATTTGCAAAAATTTGGTCTTATACCTGAATTAATAGGTCGTTTGCCTGTTATTGTAACATTAGATGAGCTTGACGAAGAAGCTTTAATTAGAATTTTACTTGAGCCTAAAAACTCTATTGTTAAACAATATAAGCACTTGTTTGATTTAGAAAAAGTAGAGCTTGAATTTACGGAAGATAGTTTAAAAGCCATTGCTAAAAAAACTATTGAGCGTGAAACAGGGGCAAGAGGGTTACGTTCTATACTTGAAGGTGTTATGAATGACATTATGTATGAAATACCTTCAAATCCAAAAATCAAAAAAGTTACTTTTGATGCAACTACTATAGATGAGGACAAAGCACCTATTATTGAAATTGACGAAAGTTTGCCAGATAAAAAAGAACCTGTACGAATATCTTTGAATAAGAAAAAAATTAAGAAAAAGACTTCTTGGGTATAAATATGGCATCATTGCAAAAGCAAATATGCCAAGAGGTTGAAAATTAGAATTTTTCAAGGTATTGCTTAAAATATGGCTTTGTAATGTATATACAGATACACAAAATGGCATATATTTAGGTATTGACACAGAAAAAACTAATTTTTAGGCGTTGTTATATAAAAAAGTAAGCTAATCCTTAGGGAGGCTTACTTTTTTATTGTAAATTAAAAGAAAATGGTGTATTTTGCAATATTGCCATTTAAGCTCTAATTAAAAAGCAAAGTAGATTTATCCACCTTGCTTTTAGTTATTATAATATTAATTAAGCCTGCTTATTACTTAGATTGACTATATAACCAATCAATTATTTCTTCATCTACTAAAGCAGGAACCCAAGAAGAATGATAGAAAAATTGACCTGCTGCTTGCATTTCTTCATCTGTATAAACTGTTAATTTATTTTCTTTAGCACCCATTTTTTCTAATATTTCATAAGTCATAGTAGTTGTATAATATGTACAAACTGGATCATTTTCAGCGTGTACAAACCAAAGAGGTACTTCAGTAAAATCATAGTTTGCAAGTTCTGTTTCCATTAAGCCATATACAGTATTATAATCTTCTTCAGAAAGTTTTAATAATGAAGGATCTGTAAGTTGATATGCTAAGTTATATGGTGTTGAGATAGGTGCAACTGTATCTTTTGCTGCTATAATTAAGCCTGAAGCGAAAAGGTCAGGATATTGCATAACAAAACGTAATGCACCACCACCACCAGAAGAGATACCAGTAATATACACTCTATCTTTATTTACTGTACCGGCTGTAATAAGTTCTTGAATAAGTTCATATTTTGCATCATTAAAAGCTTGCATTTGAGCGTATTCTTCTTCTACAGATGTGATACTAAAAGAGTAGTTTGCAGGATATTGTACAGAAAGAATTGCAGTTTCAATATCGTTTTCAATCCAAGTTACTGCACCTTTGTTTGCTGAAAGGTTAGCACCTTCAAAAGAAGCAGCTAAAACTTCACCGCCACCGTGTTCCCAAACCATAAGAGGTAGGTTTTCAGTAGTTTCTTCAGGTAAGTATAAGAAATATGATAATTCAACACCTTCACTTGATGTAAATGTGTTATGCTCAAATAAATCAACAAGTTCTTTTGAAACTTCAAAATTTTCTTTTACACTATTAAATGATTCATTTGCACTTGTTATTGTTACATTAGTTAAAGATGTATAAATAGCTGGTACAACTTCTATTAATACTTCACTTCCATTAACTGTTACATTTGTAATTTCAGCTTCTTTAACAGATGGCTCTGTTTCACCTAAATATGCATTTGGTGCTACAGTATATTCAATTTTAAAAGAGTCCTTTGATAATTCGCTAGTATAATCTTCACTTAAAAGGTAAGTGTAGCTATTTACATAAAGACCATCATTTTCAACAGTTGTATTTGCTGTTACACTAACAACTTCTACTTCCTCGCTTGGTAACACTATAGGTAATGTTACAACAGGAACTTCTGTTTCAGGAACTTCTGTTTCAGGAACTTCTACAACAGGAACTTCTGTTTCAGGCACTTCAACATCAGGTACTTCGATAGGCTTTGTTTGTTTTTCAGGTATTAAAATTTCATCGCCTACATAAATAAGGTCAGGGTTTTCAATTTTATTATATTTTGCAAGTTGTTGATATGTAGTGTTATAGCTATTTGCTATTTTCCACAATGTATCATTTTTTTCTACTACATATGTAGTGTCAGCTAATACAGTGCTTGCAGTTGCTAGAGATAAAGCTAAAGTTAAAGTAATAAGTTTTTTCATAATTTTACCCTTCTTTTGATATATTTTAAAATATTATGTTAATAATATTTGTAAACATTATATCATTTTTGTATAAAACTTACAATAGCTTTAGGGATATTTTAAAAAAATTATAAATTATTAAAAAAAACGCCATAAATTAGGCGTTTTTTTCATTTTATATTAATAATAAAAAACTATGTCGCAACTAAACAAACTATTTTGTTTAATTTTTATGTGCGATAGATTTTTACATCTTTTCTATGCAAAGTACATTAAAACTTTATTATATTTTTTTACTTACTTTTCTTTTTGCCATATTCACATGGTAAATTTTTTGAGAAGTTATTTTCGTAGTCTTTTAATATTTTAACTACTAAACCAGATAAGGCAAGTAAGCCTATTAAGTTAGGGATTACCATTAATGCATTAAACATATCTGCCATTTCCCAAACTAATTCTACTTTTAAAGTACTACCAACAACTAATAATATTGCAACGATTACTCTATATGGTATTAAACCTTTTTCTTTAAATAAGTATCTTACGTTTGTTTCACCGAAGAAATACCAACCGATTATAGTAGTTAAAGCAAAGAAGAATAGACATATAGCTATAAATATAGAACCGAATGCACCAAAACCACTTGTAAAAGCAGCTTGAGTAAGTTCTGCACCGTCAAGACCTGTTTCTAAAACGCCAGAAGTTAAGATAACTAACGCTGTCATTGTACAAATAACACCAGTGTCAATAATAACACCGATTGTAGCAACTAAACCTTGTTGAACTGGGTGGTCAACATTTGCTAAAGCATGTGCATGTGGTGTAGAACCCATACCAGCTTCGTTAGAGAAAAGTCCACGTGCGATACCTTTTTGTATAGCAGCTTTAACAGCAGCACCAGCAAAACCACCGGCAGCAGCAGCAGGTGAAAATGCACTTGAAAAGATACTACCAAATGCACTACCGATATGACTAAAGTTACCAAAAATGATAATTAAACTACCTACTATATAAAATAATGCCATAATAGGTACTATCATTTCTGCCATAGCTGTAATACGTTTTACACCGCCTACAACTATTAAAAGAACTAATATTGATACGAAAATACCAACTGCTATTTTTGGTACACCAAAAGCTGTATTAGCAGCAGCTGCGATTGAGTTCGCTTGTACAACACTACCCATTAAACCTAAAGCTAAGATGATAGCTACTGCAAAGAAAACTGATAAGAAGTTTCCAAGTGCTTTGTTTTTCATAGCTCCTTTAATGTAGTATGCAGGTCCACCAAGTTTTTGGCCGCCTTCAACAACTGTATATTGTTGTGATACAACTGCCTCACTAAAGATTGTAGCCATACCGAAGAAACCTGAAACCCACATCCAAAAAATTGCACCAGGACCACCTGCAGCTATCGCTGTTGCAACACCGGCAAGGTTACCAGTACCAACTTGAGCAGCTATTGCTGTTGCAAGTGATGCGAAAGACGAAACTCCGTCTTCAGAGTTACTTTTGTCAAAGATGCCACCGAAAGTCTGTTTAAAAGCAGCACCAAGCTTACGAATTTGTACACCTCTTAAAATAAAAGTTAAGTAAATACCTGTACCCATAAGTAAAATAAGCATTGGTGGTCCCCATAACACACCGTTGATTGATTTTACAATACCCAATAATCCATCCATAATTTTCCTCCTAAATTAAAGTAATGTTAAAAAAGTATCAATATAAAATATAATATTATTATACAACTAATATATTTATTTTGCAATATGTATATGACATTAAAATGTGATAAAAAAACACTCAGAAAATGACATTAAAAAGGCATTATTTACTAGTGATATATGTTATGTTGTATATAATTAGGCGTCTGCTTTGTACATTATGTATATTTTGATGAATTTATTAACGATTTTTCAATAATTACAACTTTGGATTGTATCAATATTAAACAAAAAAACCTTAATTGAATTCTTAGAATTATTAAATTATTATATAGTATATTTTTAAAAAAATAAAAAAAAAGCTCCAAAAGGAGCTTTTTACTATTTTTTCGTATATTCTGATGGAAGATTTTTTGAAAACTTCTCATCGTAGTCTTTTAATATTTTAACTACTAAGCCAGATAAAGCAAGTAAGCCTATTAAGTTAGGGATTACCATTAATGCGTTAAACATATCTGCCATTTCCCAAACAAGCTCAACCTTTAGAGTACTTCCTACAATAAGTAATACACCAACAACTGCTCTATATATTTTTATACCATTAGTATCAAAAAGATACTTAATGTTTGTTTCACCAAAGAAGTACCAACCAACGATTGTTGTTAAGGCAAATAAAGACACACATATAGCAATGAATATTGCACCAAAGCCACCGAAACCAGTTGTAAAAGCTGCTTGTGTAAGTTCTGCACCATCAAGACCACTTTCAAGCACTCCTGTTGTTAAAATAACTAATGATGTCATTGTACAAATAATTGTTGAAACCATTACACCGATTGTTGCAACTAAACCTTGTTGAACTGGGTGATCAACATTTGCTAAGGCGTGTGCATGTGGCGTAGAACCCATACCTGCTTCGTTGGAGAAAAGTCCACGTGCTATGCCCTTTTGTATCGCTTGTTGTACTGCCGCACCTGCAAAACCACCAGCTGCTGCTACTGGAGAAAATGCGTGTTTAAATATACTTATAAAAGCGTTGTCAATTTGAGTAAAGTTTAATAAAACGATATATAATGCACCTAAAATATAGAAAGATGCCATAATTGGTATTATTTTTTCTGCTAGAGAAGTAATACGACTTACACCACCTACAACTATTGTCATAACGAAAAGAGATACTGCAATACCAGTAGCTACTTTTGGTACGTTAAAAGCTGAATTAACTGCTGCTGCTATAGAGTTTGCTTGTACTATATTACCCATTATACCTAAAGCTAATACAATAGCTAAGGCAAAGAAACAAGATAAAAATTTACCAAGCTTTTCATTTTTAATACCTTTTTTTATGTAAAAAGCTGGACCACCGTAACGATGCCCATTCTTTTCTTCTGTAAACTCTTGCGAAACTACTGCTTCACTAAAGATTGTAGCCATACCAAAGAAACTTGATACCCACATCCAAAACACTGCACCCGGACCACCTGCTGCAATAGCTGTAGCAACTCCGGCTAGACTTCCTGTACCTACTTGGGCAGCAATAGCTGTTGCAAGTGATGCGAAAGATGAAACTCCATCTGTTTTCTCTTTACTAAAGAGACCACCAAAAGTTTGTTTATATGCAACTGGTATTTTTCTAATTTGAACGGCTTTTAGCCTTATTGTCATTAATATGCCTGTTCCTGTAAGTAAAATCAACATTGGTGGGCCCCAAAGCACGCTGTTTATTGATTTTACAAGTTCTAGTAAATTGTTCATTTTTTCCTCCGTGTTTGATAGTGTTAAAATACTATCATTAATTTTACTAATATTATACAATTTTTGAGAAAAAAATGCAATTTGCAAATATGCCTAAATTTTAACTTCGGATTGTTATATTATAGGCAATATTTGATATTTTTTAACAATAACTATGTGAAATAGTTATAAAAAATTTGTTTATAATTATACAAAATATTAAAAATTTAAATTTAACTATAGATTTAGTTAAATTTTGAGCATTTAATAAATTAATACATACTAACATAATATAGAGGGTGCTGATAAAGGATAGAAAAAAATTAATTTAGGAGTTTTTCAATAAGATAATATCAATCGTACAGATTTGCCCTCACTAAGCGTAAGCTAAGGTGATGGCTAATCTGCCGTATCTGAGGGAAGGTCATTTGATTTTTTCCTTACTCACTTAACGCAAAATCGTTGTTTTGCTTGTTCGCAAGGTCGCCCTTATTATCTTTCACTAAAGTACTAATGTACTTGGGTAACACCCCTTGTTAACAAACACTAAAGTACTAGTATACTTGGGCAACGACTTGCCTGGCAGTTGCTTAAAAAAATTTCATTTTCTAATTGAAAATTCTCCTATTACACAAAAATTAGCGTTCGTATTGAATAAAATTTACGCTCATTCTTTCGAAGGTGCTGTCAAAAGTTAGAAAAAAATTATATACCACAAAAATAATTTTTTTCTTTTTTACTTTATCAACACCTTCTGCCTTTGTCAAAAGTATGAAAATTTGATTTTTTCTTTTGCAATGTGCCATTTCTTGAATTTTGCAACATTGCCAGTTATTATTCTTATAAAAATAAACTACTAAAAATATTGTCACATATTTTTAGTAGTTTATTATCATAGAAGATAAAGTTTATAAAATACCTACACGAGTTAAAATAGTATCTACTTCTTTTAAATAATAATCTAAAGTGAAGCAACTCTCTATTTCTTCTTTAGATAAATATTTTGTTACAGTAGTATTTTCTGTAAGTAAGCCAAGTAAAAATTTATTGTTTTCCCAAGCTTCCATAGCTAGAGGTTGTACTAAGTCATAAGCTTCCTCACGTGCTAGACCTTTTTCTATAAGCTTTGTCATTACTCTTTGTGTAAAAATAACACCTTTTGTTTTATTAATATTTTCTATCATATTGTCAGGATAGACTACAATATTTTTTAAAACATTTGTATATCTTTTTAGCATATAGTCAAGTAGCATTGTAGCATCAGGTAGATATATACGCTCTGTAGCAGAGTGGGAAATATCACGTTCGTGCCATAGTGCAACGTTATCATAAGCAATATTCATATAACCTCGAAGGACTCTCGCACAACCTGTTATATTTTCGCTTGAGATAGGGTTTCTTTTATGAGGCATAGCACTTGAACCTTTTTGACCTTTTGAAAAGTTTTCTTCAAGTTCTCGTACTTCTGTTCTTTGTAAATGTCGAATTTCTACAGCTATTTTTTCCATTGTTGTTCCTATTAAAGCAAGGTTTGACATATAGTTTGCGTGTCTATCTCTTTGTAATGTTTGTGTGGAAATTTTTGCACTTGTAATACCAAGTTTTTCACAAACATAATCTTGAACAAAGGGAGGTGTATTCGCAAAGTTTCCAACGGCACCACTTATTTTGCCTGCTGCTACTTCCTCTGCACTTACTTTAAAGCGAGCATAGTTTCTAGTCATTTCATCATACCATAATGCCCATTTTAACCCAAAAGATGTAATGTCTGCGTGTATTCCATGTGTACGTCCTATACAAGGTGTTTTTGCATATTTTAATGCGTTTTCTTTTAAAACTTCCATAAAAGATAATATTGATTTATCCAATATTTCGTTTACTTGTTTTAAAATGTAACCTTGTCCAGTATCAACAACGTCCGTTGAAGTTAAGCCATAATGTACCCATCTTTTTTCCTCGCCTAAAGATTCACTTACAGAACGAGTAAAGGCTACTATATCGTGTTTAGTTTCTTTTTCAATTTCTGTAATTCTGTCAATATCAAACTTTGCATTATCCCAAAGTTTTTGTATTTCTTCCTTTGACTTTATTACACCTAATTCATAAAAAGCTTCTGCAGAATATAGTTCTACTTTTAAAAAAGCATTCCATTTATTTTCTTCCGTCCATAGTGCACGCATTTCTGCTGTAGAATATCGATTAATCATAATTAAACTCCTATAAAATATCGTCTAAAAGTATCGTTTGTGTTCTGTCAGGGCCAACTGAAAAAACTTTTACAGGTATACCAGTAAGTTTTTCTATAGTTTTTAAATAATTTTGAGCGTTAAGTGGTAGTTCATCAAAAGATGTTACTTTTGTAATATCTTCTTTCCAACCATCTACTTCTATATAAATAGGTTCACATTTTTCATAATCTTTAATATTTGCTGGTATTGTAGAAATTTCTTTACCATTTAATTTATAAGCTGTACAAATCTTTAACTTTTCAACACCAGATAAAACGTCAAGTAACATTATAGAAAGTCCTGTTAGTCCACTTACACGTTTTGCATGGGATAAAATAACTGTGTCTAACCAACCTATACGGCGTGGGCGACCTGTTGATGTACCATATTCGTTACCTACTTCACGTATTTGATGAGCTATTTCATCTTCAAATTCAGTAGGGAAAACTCCACTTCCTACACGTGTAGTATATGATTTTGTTACACCTAATGCGTCATCAACATAGTGAGGTGCAATTCCTGCGTTTATAGCTACAGAAGCAGCAGTAGGGGAAGATGACGTTACCATAGGATATGTTCCATGGTCAAGGCAAAGCATTACGCCTTGAGCACCTTCAAAAAGTATTTTTTCATCTTTAGCTATTGATTCATTTAATAATACAGAAGTATCTGATATATATTTTTCAAACTTCGATTTAAAGCTAATTAAATAATCAAACATTTCCTTTGGATCAATTTCTTTTTTACCTAAGGCTTTGAAAATAACGTTTTTAACTATTAAGTTGTCTTTAATTTTTTGAAATAAATCATTTTCATCTCCGAGAAGTTCACCCATACGGATACCTTCACGACTTGATTTATCAGTGTAGCAAGGGCCTATACCTCTTTTTGTTGTGCCTATCATATTGCCACCTTTTAATTCTTCATAAGCACCGTCAAGCTCTATGTGGTAAGGCATAATTATATGAGCTCTATCAGATACATAAAGGTTATAGTCTTTTACACCTTTACTTTCTAACATATCTAATTCTTCTAAAAAAGCACTTGGGTTAATAACCATACCATTAGCTAAAACATTTTTTGTTTTTGGATTAAAAATGCCTGAAGGGATAAGGTGTAGGGCGTATTTTTGCCCACCGAATACTATTGTATGTCCAGCATTATTTCCACCTTGGAAACGTACTACAACATCAGCTTTTTGAGCTAAGTAATCAGTAACTTTACCTTTACCCTCATCGCCCCACTGTGTTCCTACAACTACTGTTCTTTTCATAATAAATCTCCTTTAGCACTATATATTTTTAATTATATCTCTTGCCATATGAATTCCACTTGCACCTGCTTGAGCTAAACCTCTTGTAAGTCCAGCACCATCACCACCTGCGTATAGACCTGAAACTTCTGTTTCAAAGGTATCAGATAACTTTGGTCGGGCAGAGTAAAACTTTGCTTCAACACCATAAAAAAGTGTGTGTTCTGTTGCTATACCCGGTGTTACAACGTCTAGGGCTTGTATCATTTCTATTAAGGATTTCATAGTATTATAAGGTAATACTAAGCCTAAATCTCCCGGTACTGCTTCTTTTAATGTTGGATTAATGAAACCTTCTTTAAGTCTTTTTGGTGTAGTTCTTCTACCTTTTATTATATCACCGTAGGTTTGAACAATTATGCTACCTAAGGACAATTTGTTTGCTAAACTGCTAACTGCGTGGGCAAACTCGTTTGGCTCATTAAATGGCTCGTCAAATACGTGTGATACAAGTAATGCAAAGTTTGTGTTTTTTGAGCCGAGTTTTGGATCTTTGTATGCGTGACCATTTGCAAGCATTGTGCCTGAATGGTTTTCTATAACTACGTGTCCACTAGGGTTTGAACAAAATGTTCTTACAGTTGTACCTACAGATGTTTGGAATATAAACTTGCCTTCATATAAGTGTTCGTTTATTTCTGACATAATTTCATCGTAGGTTTCTACACGAACACCAATATCAACTTGATTGTTCGACATATGAATATTATGTTTATGACATATATCTGTCAACCATTTTGAACCGTCACGTCCCGGCACTACAACAACTTTCTTTGCCAAAATAGGTTCATTATTGATGATTACGCCTTTTATTGTATTATTATCGATTATAATATCATCTACTTTTGTTTTATAAACCATATCAATATTAGGTTTTAGTTCTTCAAAAATAGATTGTAAAATCATAAGATTTTGCTCTGTTCCTAAGTGACGAACTTTTGCTCTTAAAAGCTTTAAGCCAGCACCAAGACCTTTACGTTCTATTTCCTTTATTTTATCTGTAGTTGGATCCGTAATAACTGTTGTGGCACCATGTTGCAAGTTTATCTCATCTACATAATGAATAAGATCTTCAACCTCATTATTTGGTAAATAATCTTGCATCCAACCACCAAACTCAGAAGTTATATTAAATTTTCCATCTGAAAAGGCACCTGCACCACCAAAGCCTGCTGTAATAGAACAGGCAGGATAACACCCGACATAATCTTTTTTAGCATTTGCCGGTGGACATTTTGTGAGTTTTTTTTCTAAAATAGGACATCTTCTTGAATAAATATCAAACCCTTTGTCAACAAGTAAAACTTTTATAGTGGGTGCTTTTTTGTTTAATTCATAACAGGTAATATTACCTGGAGGTCCGGGACCAACAACAATAACATCATATTCGTTATTGATAGTAGCCTCCTAAACTTTAATGTATTATATACTAACTACAATTTTTAATATTAAAAACTATAGTTAATATAGAAAAATAAAAAAGTCCAAATACACTTAATTATATCATAGTTAAGAGTTATAGTAAAGTTATTTTAATAATATTAAATAAGAATATTAAATAAGAAAGTTTTATAAAAAAGGGACTGTCAAGAAATTCAAATTTTAGAGTTTCTTGACAGTCCTATAATCTTTTATAAATTAAATTTCTCTTGTTTCATTTTTTAGCCAGTTCTTTTCTTCTTCATTTAAAAAAGGTGATAATTTTGCATATGTTTCTTTATGGTAGTTATTTAACCATAAAATATCATTCTCACTTAAATATTTTTTGTCTATGGCATCTACATCAATAGGGAAAAAGCTTACAGTATCAAAACCATAAAAAATGCCATCATCATTTGTGCATACTTCTTTTACATATATAGTATTTTCTGTTCTTATACCATATTTATTCTCTTTGTAAACACCCGGTTCATTGCTATATAACATATTAAGTTCTGCTTGATGAGTACTACGTGTGCCTATACCGTTTGGACCTTCGTGTACACCTAAGCAAAAACCTATGCCATGCCCCGTTCCAGATTTGTAATCCATTTGATTTTCCCACATACTTACACGTGAGAACATATCAAGTTGAGCACCTGTTGCGCCTTTTAAGAAGGTTGCTGAAGATAGTCTAATCATAGAACGTAAAACAAATGTAAAATCTTTTTTCATTTCTTCTGTAACATCACCTAAAACTATGGTTCTTGTTATATCTGTCGTTCCATCAAGAAAGTGAGAACCACTGTCTATTAGTAAAAAACCTTTGTTATCTAGTTTACTAAAATCTTTTTCTGTTGCTTTATAGTGCATAAGTGCTCCATTTGACATATAGCCTGCTATAGTGTCAAAACTTGGCATTAAATAATGCTCCATTTTACTACGTTCTTCTATTAAAATTCTGTCTACATCAACTTCTGTAAGGGTTTTTGCGTTTTCTTTAATTTTTTTAATTGCACGAACTAATGCAACACAATCTTTTTCATAAGCTTTTTCAATATTTTTAAGCTCAACAGCATTTTTTACTGCTTTTAATTCTTCAGTATAATTTACAGTTAGACTATGTTTTTTATTAGACTTAATTGAATTTAAAAGTTTATAGTTTATATCATTTTTATAAGCTACTTTAAAATCTTCTGAAATACTATTTATAAAACTATAAATATCTTCATATTTGTGTACTTCTATTTTTTTATCTAAAGTAACATTTTTGATTTTGCTGTCATCTATAAAAAGGTGAACCTTATCTTTATTAATAACTAAATAACTTCTAAAAGTAGGTGAGTTTTGTAAGTCGTTGCCTCTATAGTTAAGTAACCATGCAATATCTTCTAATGTACCTATAATATATGAGTCTATTTTATCTTTTGCCATTTTCTCATATACTTTTTCAAGTTTGTCTAAAAAAGATAAACCAGTAAAAAATATATCGTGACTGAAAATTTCATTGTTTTTTAGGGCAGGTCTATCTTCCCATAAAGTTTCTAAGAGTGTAACGTTTACATCGAATTTTACTTCGCAATCTTTTGTAATATTTGAAATATCATTAAACAAGTTACTTGGCATAGCTTCACCTTGTAAACCGATAGTTAATCCATCTTTAACTAGATTTTCGATATATTCTATCATAGTTGGTACTTTATCTACACCTAGTTTTTGAACTTTTATTTCCGTACCTTTAACTTCTTTTTCTGCTTGAATATGATATCTTCCATCAACAAAAAGGCAAACTTCTTCTTGCGTTATAGTTAAAGTTGCTGTTGAACCGGTGAAGCCTGAAACTAAGTTTATATAATTATAGTGGTCAGGGCTATACTCACTTTTATGAGGGTCGTACTTTGTTACTATAAATAAATCAATCTTATCTTTTAAAAGTTGCTCTCTTATTTTTTTTATTAAATCATCTTTTGACATATGTACCTCCTATAGGTAAAAAGCATTTTCAATGTGGTTAATGGTATTACCATTATTTATAATTTCAATTATATCAAAGGTGTAGTTGAAATTGCAATTACTTTTTTCAAAATTTTCATAAATAAAAAAATTAGCTGTTTTAATAATTTTTTTTTGCTTTGATAAAGTCACTGCCTCTTTAGGTGTGTAATATTTAGAGTTTTCTCTATATTTTACTTCAATAAAAGATATTAAATCATTTTTTTGGGCAATAATATCTATTTCACCACATTTTTTCTGATAATTTCTGCTTAAAATAGTATACCCTTTTTCTAAAAGATACGTGCAGGATAAAGTTTCGTATATTTTTCCTTTTTCTTGTGTATTCATTTATTTAACCTTTATTTGACTTTCTAGTTCTAAATATGTTTTTTCACCAATACCAGTTACGTTTTTAATATCTTCTTTGTTTTCAAATTTACCATTTTCTTCTCGATATTTTATAATATTTTCTGCCGTAACATCACCTACACCATTTATAGTTTTTAATTCTTCAATATTAGCTGTATTTATATTAACTACTGTGTTTTCTACGTTAGTTGTTGAACTTTCAGCAGTAACTCCTAAAGAGATTACTTCCTCATTACTTAATATTATAATATGATCTTCATCATAAAGTTTTTGAGCTAAATTAATATTTATAATATTAGCATTATCTGTAAGTCCACCGGCTAAGTCTATTAGGTCATTTATTCTTAAATTTTCTGTAAGGTCATATATTCCGGGATTTTTAACTTCTCCTGTTATATAAACATAGGATTTTTCATAAGTTTCTATAATAGCTTCTTTCTCGCTTGTATCAACAGTTATATTTATTTCGTTTTCTGTAGTTAATTCTTTTTCAAAATTTGATTTTGAAGTATATATTAAAGCTATTACTAGTATAATAATGATTATAATTATTGTATTTATTAAATTAAAATAGTTATTGTATAAATCTTTTATATGATAAAGTTTATCATTGCTATAGTCAAATTTTTTCAAAATATATTGTCCCTTCTTTTTTTACTATATTACCATTTATTTGGCAAAAAATCATGGTAGATATTTTCAATTTAAAAATGAATTATATAATATGTGGTTTTGAAAAAATTTGTTGTTTAAATTTCATTTTTATGGTAAACTTAATAAAACTTTAGGAGGTAAGTATGGAAAAATTAAGAAGTGAAATAAGTAATGATTTTTTTTGGGATTTAGGTTCTATGTTTAAAAGTGATGAAGCTTTTGAAGTTGCTTTAAAAGAGGTTCAAAAAGAAATTTCTCTTTTTGAAAAAAGTGATTTAACTAATATTGATAACTTATATGAAGTTTTAATAAATGAAGAAAATATTTCAATGCAACTTGATAATTTAGTATGCTACTCAAATATGAAACTTCACGAAGATGGAAATGTTTCTAAATATCAAAGTTATGCAAATAAAGTAAGTTTAGCTTGCGTTGATTTTGGAACAAAGTCGGCTTTTATAGGAGCAGAAATTCCTTTGTTTTCTGAAAATTATGCTAAAGAAATTTTATCTTCAGAAAAGTTTAAGAAATATAGTTTTACGATTTCAAATCTTTTACGATTTAAAAAACATACTTTAAGTAAAGAAGTAGAAGAAGTTTTAGCTTCATCAAAAAATATTTCATCGGCTTCTGATGATGCTTATGCTATGCTTACAGATACTGATGCAATTTTTGGCAAAATAAAAGGGGATAATGGCGAAGATATTCAAGTTACTGAAGGTAACTATATTAAGCTTTTACAATCTCAAAATAGAAATGTACGTAAAGATGCTTACGAAACATATTATAAATTTTATAAAGAACATAAAAATACTATGGCAACTATGTATTATAATAGAGTTAAGACAGATATTTTTTATTCTAAAACTAAAAACTATAATAGTTCTTTAGAGGCAGAACTTTTCGGTCTTAATATAGATAAAAGTGTTTATACGAACCTTATTGAAACTGTTCATAGTTATTTACCTGTTTTTCATAAATATTTAAAAAAACGTAAGGAAATGCTTGGTGTTGAAAGTTTAAAATTTTATGATATGTATGTTCCTTTAGTAAAAGAAGCAGACAAAGAAGTTTCTTATGAATTAGCCAAAAAAGAAGTTTTAAATAGTGTTAAACTTTTAGGTGATGACTATGTTAAAAACACTGAAACTTGTTATAACGAAAAATGGATAGATGTATACGAAAATAAAGGCAAACGTGGTGGTGCATACTCTTGGGGTAGTTATATAGGTCACCCATATATACTTTTGAATTATACAGACACTTTAGGTGATATGTTCACTTTAAGTCACGAGCTAGGACACGCTATGCACTCATATTACTCAAAAACTAATCAAGACTACTATAGTTCTAGCTATACAATTTTTATTGCTGAAATAGCATCAACTTTTAATGAAAGTATACTTATGGACTATTTATTAGGCAAAACTACAGATAAGAGTGAAGAAAAATATTTGGTAAATTACTTTTTAGAACAGTTTAGAGGTACTTTGTTCCGTCAAACTATGTTTGCTGAGTTCGAGCTTAAGGCACACGAACTTGCTGAACAAGGTGAGGTTCTAACTACTGAAACTTTAAGAGATTTATATGCTGAGTTACTTGAACTATATTTCTGTGGGGAAGTTGAAGTTGACGATTTTATAAAATATGAATGGTCAAGAATACCACATTTTTATAATAGTTTTTACGTGTATCAGTATGCTACTGGATTTTCGGCGGCTTTAGCTTTTAATAAGCTTATAAAAGAAAATGGTGCAACTGCTATTGATAAATATAAAAACCTTCTTAAATCTGGGGGGAAAGATTATTCATTAGACCTTTTAAAAGAAGCTGGTGTTGATATGACTAAACCTGAGCCTATTGCACTTGCTCTTGATGTGTTTAAAGAGTTAGTTGAAAAATTTTAATATATTAAGGCAACCTCTAAAAACCCCATTATTTTTAATTTTCTATAAATTTTCAAAATTTCTGCGTCAGCTTCTCCTAGCAGAAACACGCTGTTATGCGTTGTCGAAGCTTTCTTGAACTA